>NZ_AENZ01000049.1:0-3252 GCF_000183485.2 Alistipes sp. HGB5
ACAATAGGGGTTATGATGAATGTAAGAAAGTAATAAAGGGCGTATGGGGGATGCCTAGGCTCTTGGAGGCGACGAAAGACGTGGTAAGCTGCGATAAGCCTCGGGGATTTGCAAACGAGAATTGATCCGAGGATTTCTGAATGGGACAACCCGCTAGGCAGAAGGCCTAGCACACGAAAGTGGGCCAACCCTCTGAACTGAAACATCTTAGTAGGAGGAGGAAAAGAAAGAAACATCGATTTCCTAAGTAGCGGCGAGCGAACGGGAAGAAGCCTAAACCGTAATTGTTACGGCAATTGCGGGGTTGTAGGACTGCAATATTCAAGTGACTGTCAACTGGAATGTTCTGGAAAGTTCATCCATAGAGAGTGAAAGACTCGTACAGGTAAGCACGTTATGCGATAGCAGTATCCTGAGTAGGGCGGGACACGAGGAATCCTGTCTGAATCTGCCGGGACCACCCGGTAAGGCTAAATACTCCCAAGAGACCGATAGTGAACCAGTACCGTGAGGGAAAGGTGAAAAGAACCCCGAACAGGGGAGTGAAATAGAACCTGAAACCATACGCTTACAACCTGTCGGAGCAGCTTCGTGCTGTGACGGCGTGCCTATTGAATAATGAGCCTACGAGTTACTAATCACTGGCGAGGTTAAGTGCACGGATGCACGGAGCCGAAGCGAAAGCGAGTCTTAATAGGGCGTTTAGTCAGTGGTTGTAGACGCGAAACCTTGCGATCTACCCTTGAGCAGGTTGAAGGTTGGGTAAAACCAACTGGAGGACCGAACGAATAAGCGTTGAAAAGCTTCTCGATGACTTGAGGGTAGGGGTGAAAGGCTAATCAAGCTGGGAAATAGCTCGTACTCCCCGAAATGCCTTTAGGGGCAGCGTTGTAATAAAGAGTCTACTGGAGGTAGAGCTACTGATTGGATGCGGGGGCTTCACCGCCTACCAAATCCTGACAAACTCCGAATGCCAGTAGTATGATTTACAGCAGTGAGCGACCGGGTGCTAATGTCCGGTCACAAAAGAGGAACAACTCAGACCAGCAACTAAGGTCCCCAAGAGTATACTAAGTTGATCTAACGATGTTTTGTTGCAGAGACAGCTAGGATGTTAGCTTGGAAGCAGCTATTCATTCAAAGAGTGCGTAACAGCTCACTAGTCGAGCGACAAAGCGTGGATAATAAACGGGCATCAAGTATACCACCGAAGTTCTGGGCACGAAAGTGCGGTAGGGGAGCATTCCATTCAGCGTCGAAGCCGAATCGTGAGATTTGGTGGAGCGTATGGAAAAGCAAATGTAGGCATGAGTAACGATAATGCGGGAGAGTAACCCGCACACCGCAAGACCAAGGTTTCCTGATCAACGCTAATCGGATCAGGGTTAGTCGGGTCCTAAGGGTAAGCCGAACGGTGATCTCGATGGATAATCGGTTAATATTCCGATACTGACATATACCTCGATGGAGAGACGAAGGAACGTAAGTGCCGCCGCCTGACGGAATAGGTGGTTAAAGGGCGTAGGTATAGGGACAGATTAAGAGTTAGTCCTTGCTGAACCCCGACAGTACAGAGAGCCTACGGGCAATTTGATAGTGCACCCAAGTCGACTTCCGAGAAAATCTTCTAAGTTATAGTATATGTCACCCGTACCGTAAACCGACACAGGTGGTCGAGGAGAGTATCCTAAGGTGCTCGAGTGAATCACGGTTAAGGAACTAGGCAAATTAACCCCGTAACTTCGGGAAAAGGGGTCCCACCGCGAGGTGGGCGCAGCGAAGAGGTCCAGGCGACTGTTTATCAAAAACACAGGGCTCTGCAAATTCGAAAGAAGACGTATAGGGCCTGACACCTGCCCGGTGCTGGAAGGTTAAGAGGGGATGTCATCGCAAGAGAAGCATTGAATCGAAGCCCCAGTAAACGGCGGCCGTAACTATAACGGTCCTAAGGTAGCGAAATTCCTTGTCGGGTAAGTTCCGACCTGCACGAATGGTGTAACGATCTGGACACTGTCTCAACCGTGAGCTCGGTGAAATTGTAGTCCCGGTGATGATGCCGGGTACCCGCAACGGGACGAAAAGACCCCGTGAACCTTTACTATAGCTTAACGCTGAATTTGGGTACACAATGTGTAGGATAGGCAGGAGACTATGAAGCGGGTACGCCAGTATTCGTGGAGTCAACGTTGAAATACTGCCCTTTGTGTATTTGAGTTCTAACCCTCAAGAGGGGACACCGTTTGGTGGGTAGTTTGACTGGGGTGGTCGCCTCCAAAAGAGTAACGGAGGCTTCCCAAGGTACCCTCAGCACGAATGGTAACCGTGCGTAGAGTGCAATAGCATAAGGGTGCTTGACTGTGAGACCAACAAGTCGATCAGGTGCGAAAGCAGGGTATAGTGATCCGGTGGTTCTGCGTGGACTGGCCATCGCTCAAAGGATAAAAGGTACTCCGGGGATAACAGGCTGATCGCCGCCAAGAGCTCATATCGACGCGGCGGTTTGGCACCTCGATGTCGGCTCGTCACATCCTGGGGCTGGAGAAGGTCCCAAGGGTTCGGCTGTTCGCCGATTAAAGTGGCACGCGAGCTGGGTTCAGAACGTCGTGAGACAGTTCGGTCTCTATCTGTTGCGGGCGTTGGAAGATTGAGGGGTCCTGACTTTAGTACGAGAGGACCGAGTTGGACGAACCTCCGGTGTATCGGTTATGCTGCCAAGTGTACCGCCGAGTAGCCGCGTTCGGTTTGGATAAGCGCTGAAAGCATCTAAGCGCGAAGCCATCCCCAAGATAAGTCTTCCCTTGAGGGGCGTAGGAGACGACTACGTTGATAGGCTGCAGGTGTAAAGACAGTAATGTCAAAGCCGAGCAGTACTAATTACCCGAACGGCTTTCTTACAGATTTCTTTATCTCATTTCCCTAATATGTCAACTCATACCGAGTGCGACGGATTGTGATAGCTAAAAGTATCACTCGCATGGCTTCGATGAGTTTGAAGCAACGTTGGACTTCGTCCTTCGTTTTCTTCGCTCGACAAAGTGAATAAATTCTCTTTGTACTCGCTTATCGAAAAACGTTCTTTTAGGTGGTTATAGCAGTGAGGTCCCACCTCTTCCCATTCCGAACAGAGAAGTTAAGCTCACTTACGCCGATGGTACTGCGGTTTTCCCGTGGGAGAGTAGGTAGCCGCCTCTTCAAGGTCAGATCGAAAGATCTGACCTTTTTTTGTGCTTGTAATTTTGCTGTTCTCACCCG
>NZ_AENZ01000048.1:0-131205 GCF_000183485.2 Alistipes sp. HGB5
CACAAACGACAAAAATCCGGACACCCATCGGGGTATCCGGATTTTCCGATCGTTTTCCGATTAAACGGAAAACTACATTTTCTTGCCCACGTTGGTCTTCTTGGCAACCTTCGGAGCGGCAACCTTGGCCGCTTTGGGAGCGGCCGGTTTCGCAGCCTTCGGAGCAGCGGCCTTCTTGGGTGCGGCTTTCTTGGCTTCGCCCTCGACAACGGTAGCCTCCTCGACAGCGTCGGTCTTCTTCGCTGCGGGTTTGCGCGAACGGCGCGTCTTGGGTTTAGCCTCGGCAGCGGCTGCGGGAGCGATGCCCAGCGTGTAAGCGTCGTTGAAATCGACGAACTCGATGATGCACATGTCGGCAGCGTCGCCCAGACGGAAACCGGTCTTCAGGATGCGGGTGTAACCGCCCGGACGATCGGCGATCTTCGGCGCGATGGTGCGGAACAACTCGGTTACGGCCTCTTTCTGCTTGAGGTACGAGAAAACGATACGGCGCGAGTGCGTCGTGTCGTCCTTCGACTTGGTCACCAGCGGTTCGATGAACTGGCGAACGGCCTTGGCTTTGGCAACGGTGGTCTCGATACGCTTGTGCAGGATGAGCGACGAAGCCATATTCGACATCAACGCTTTACGGTGTCCCGCCTGACGGCCAAGGTGGTTAAAATTCTTATTGTGTCTCATAATTAATCTTTGTCAAGTTTGTAGATTGATACGTCCATACCGAACTTAAGGTTGAGCGAGGTCAGCAGCTCGTCAAGCTCCGTCAAAGACTTCTTGCCGAAGTTGCGGAACTTCAGCAGGTCGTTGCGGTTGAGCTTCACGAGGTCCCCCACGGTGTCCACGTCGGCGGCTTTCAGACAGTTCAGGGCGCGGACGCTCAGGTCCTGATCCGAGAGCTTGGTCTTCAGCAGCTGGCGCATGTGGAGTACGTCCTCATCGAACTCTTCGGCGCCGTTGGTGTCTTCCATGTTGACGGTGATCTTCTCGTCGGAGAAGAGCATGAAGTGCTGGATGAGAATCTTCGCGGCCTCTTTCAGAGCCTCCTTGGGGTGAATCGACCCGTCGGTAGTAATTTCCAAATTCAATTTCTCGTAGTCGGTCTTCTGCTCGACACGATAGTTTTCGATGGAATACTTCACGTTCTTGATCGGGGTGAAGATCGAGTCGATCGGAAGCGTTCCGAACTCGCACTCGGCGGGAGTATTCTCCTCGGCGGGTACGTAGCCGCGGCCCTTGCCGATGGTCAGCGTCATCTGCATCTTCGTGCCGGGCGCGAGGTGGCAGATCACCAGATCGGGGTTCAACACCTTGAAAAACGAGAGGTAATTCGAGATATATCCGGCAGTCAGCTCCGTCACACCCGCAACGTTAATGGAGACCTTCTCGGCATCCTGATTATCGACTGTGCGGATAAAACGAACCTGCTTCAGATTGAGGATGATTTTCAACATATCCTCCATCACGCCGGGGATAGCGGCAAACTCGTGGTCGACACCGGCTACCTTGACAGTCGTGATTGCGTAACCCTCCAGCGAAGAGAGCAGAATACGACGCAAAGCGTTACCGACAGTCATACCGAATCCGGGCTCCAGCGGCCGGAACTCGAACTTTCCGAACGATGAAGTGGATTCAAGCATAATAACCTTTTCAGGTTTCTGGAATGCTAATATTGCCATAATATATTTGAATTTGTTTGATTACTACTTCGAGTACAACTCGACGATGAGCTGCTCCTTGATGTTTTCAGGGATCTCCTCGCGCTCAGGCTTCTGCAGGAACTTGCCGCTCATCGAGGCGTTATCCCACTCAAGCCAAGCGTAGCGGCTCTTCGAACCGCCGGCCAGAGATGCCGAAATCACTTCCAGACTCTTCGACTTCTCGCGAACCGACACGACGTCACCCGCACGCAGCGAGTACGAAGGAATGTTCACGACGTTGCCGTTCACACAAATATGGCAGTGCGAAACGAGCTGGCGGGCAGCTGCACGCGTCGGGGCGATACCCAAGCGGTAAACAACGTTGTCCAGACGGCATTCGAGCAGCTTCAGCAGGTTCTCGCCCGTGATGCCGCCCATACGGGCCGCCTGATCGTACGTGCGTGCGAACTGCTTCTCCAGCAGACCGTACGTATACTTGGCTTTCTGTTTTTCGCTCAACTGCGTGCCGTACTCCGACACTTTCTTGCGCTTACGCGCCAGACCGTGCTGTCCGGGAGGAAAGTTGCGCTTTTCGAGCACCTTGTCCGCACCGTAAATAGCTTCGCCGAACTTTCTGGCGATCTTCGATTTTGGTCCTATGTATTTTCCCATTGTTTTGACTTTTTTAAAACCTTAGAAATATTCCTTACCCCGACGCAGATTATACGCGGCGGCGGTTAGGAGCACGGCAACCGTTGTGCGGCAGCGGAGTAACGTCGATGATCTCCATCACCTCGATACCTGCGCCGTGGATGGTGCGCACGGCCGACTCACGACCGGCACCCGGTCCCTTGACATACACTTTCACCTTGCGCAGGCCCATGTCGTAAGCGACCTTCGCGCAGTCGGCCGAAGCGGTCTGTGCGGCATACGGAGTATTCTTCTTCGAACCACGGAAACCCATCTTACCGGCCGAAGACCAGCTGATGACGTCACCCACCTCGTTGGTGATGGTGATGATCACGTTGTTGAAAGTGGAGTGTACGTAAGCGTTACCCACGGCACCGACCTTAACAACCTTTTTCTTAACTGTTCCAGTTTTCTTTGCCATAATTCTCTAAAGATTACTTTGTTGCCTTTTTCTTGTTTGCGACAGTCTTCTTGCGTCCCTTGCGGGTGCGGGCGTTGTTCTTGGTCGACTGACCGCGAACGGGAAGACCCAGACGGTGACGGATGCCGCGGTAGCAGCCGATATCCATCAGACGCTTGATGTTGAGCTGGACGGCCGAGCGGCATTCGCCTTCGACTTTGATGCCCATGTCGGCAATCGTCGAACGGATTGCGCCGATCTGGTCGTCCGACCAGTCCTGTACTTTGAGGTCGTAGCTGATGCCAGCGACTTCGAGAATCTTGCGAGCCGTCGAACGACCGATACCGTAGATATAGGTCAAGCCGATCTCGCCTCTCTTATTTTTTGGTAAATCTACACCGACTATACGTGCCATATAAATTCTTTTTCTTCTTTAATAAACCGTTTAAACATTACCCTTGGCGCATTTTAAACTTAGGATTCTTCTTGCAAATGACGTAGAGTTTCCCCTTACGCTTCACAATCTTGCAATCCTCGCTTCTCTTCTTGATGGATGCTTTTACTTTCATGATTTTCAAGCAATCTAATGTTATTTGTACCGGAAAGATATACGTCCCTTCGTCAAATCGTAGGGCGTCATCTCCACTTTAACTTTATCTCCGGGAAGGATTTTGATGTAGTGCATACGCATCTTCCCTGAGATATGGGCGGTGAGCACGTGTCCGTTGTCCAGCTCGACGCGGAACATCGCGTTGGACAGGGCCTCGATGATCGTGCCGTCCCTTTCAATAGCAGCCTGTTTAGCCATAGAGTCTTACTTGTTAATTGCCTGTTCGATGATACTAAAGTCCGTCAGCACGTCGGGACCGTCTTTACGGACCGCGACGGCGAACTCGTAGTGCGCCGCGGGTTTGTGGTCGCGCGTGCGGACTGTCCAGCCATCCCTTTCGAAAACCACCGCTTTGGTCCCCATGTTTATCATGGGTTCGATACAGATGACCATTCCCTCCTTGAGGAGCGGTCCTCTGCCGCGGGCGCCGTAGTTCGGAACACCGGGGTCTTCGTGCATCTTGCGACCCAAACCGTGTCCCTCCAACTCCCGCACCACGCCGTAACCGAAGCTTTCGGCATACTCCTGCACGGCTGCCGACACGTCGCCTACGCGGTTGCCGGCTTTAGCCTGCGCCGTACCTTTATAAAGAGCCTCTTTGGTGACCTCCATAAGCTGCCGTACTTCCTCGGCAACCTCTCCGACGGCGAACGTATACGCCGAATCACCAACAAACCCCTTCATAAACGTACCGCAATCGACCGAAACGATGTCGCCCTCCTTGAGGACGCATTTCGAGGATGGGATACCGTGAACTACCTGTTCGTTTACCGATACACACAACGAAGCGGGAAATCCCTGATATCCGAGGAAGGCGGGAACTGCTCCGTGCGCGCGGATGAAATCCTCGGCAATCGAGTCCAAAAACTTGGTGGTGACACCCGGACGGATGTGGCGACCCACCTCCGCCAGTGTCTTCGACACCAGTATATTGTTCTCGCGGAGCAGCTCTATCTCCTCGTCTGTCTTTATATATATCATTCTTCGCTAAGAACTCTTCGGAAAACTCCTAATGACGACCCTGAATACGTCCGGTCTTCATCAGACCATCGTAGTGGCGCATCAGCAGGTAGCTCTCGATCTGCTTCAGAGTGTCGAGCACCACGCCGACCATAATCAGCAGCGACGTACCTCCGTAGAAGTAGGCGAACGCCTGCTGTATGCCCAAGAACTTCATCGCCAGAGCGGGCAGAATCGCCACGATGGCAAGGAAGAACGAACCGGGGAGCGTGATACGCGTCATGATGGTGTCGATGTAGTTCACGGTCTGCTTACCCGGTTTCACACCCGGAATAAAGCCGCCGTTTCGCTTCATGTCATCGGCCATCATTTGAGGATTGATGATAATCGCGGTGTAGAAGTAGGTGAACGCGATTACCAGCACTGCAAGCGTGAAGTTGTACCAGAAGCCGGTCATCGAGCTGAAAGCAGCCGCGAAAGCCGTCCCGGAGAACAGCGCCGGAATAAACATCAGAGCCTGCGCGAAGATGATAGGCATCACATTCGCGGCATTCATCTTCAGCGGAATGTACTGACGTACGCCGCCGTACTGTTTGTTACCGACGATACGCTTTGCATACTGTACAGGGACCTTGCGGACAGCCTGCACGAGGGCGATCGTCGCCATGAAGACGAGGAACAGGAGCACCAGTTCGAGGATAAGCATGATGGCGCTGCCGCTGGCGGTCTGGAAGCGCGCATTGACCTCGGCCAACAGCGCATGGGGCAGACGTGCCACGATGCCGATCATGATTATCAGCGAGATACCGTTACCGATACCCTTGTCCGTGATCTTCTCGCCGAGCCACATGATGAACATGGTACCCGCGATCAGGATCGTCGTCGCATAGGCAACGAAGCCGAACGAGTTGCCGTAAACGAATGCAGTGGGGACCTGATGATACAGGTTGGCGATATACGCCGGACCCTGCAGGATCAGCACGCCGATCGTCAGAAAGCGCGTCCACTGGTTCATCTTGCGGCGGCCGCTCTCACCTTCCTTCTGCATTTTCTGGAAATACGGGATCATCATACCCATGAGCTGGATGATGATGGAGGCGGTGATGTACGGCATGACTCCGAGCGCAAGAATCGCGGCGTTGCCGAATGCGCCGCCGGAGAATACGTTCAACAGACCCAGCAGTCCGTTGCCCTCCAGCTGGCTGGCGTAAGCCGACCCCTCGCCCAAGGCGTTGGGGTTGATGCCCGGAATCACTACGAAACTACCCAAGCGGTAGACCAGCAGCAGCCCGATCGTGTAGATCACACGTTTGCGCAGCTCCTCGATCTTGTAGATATTCTTGAGCGTTTCAACCAATTTCTTGTTGGTCGCCAAAAGAGCGATTACCACTAAAAAGACGACGCCAACAACGAGATACTGATTCATAATTTTCGGTTTCTAAGGGTTCCTAGAGTTTTTCGACGCTGCCGCCCGCGGCCGTGATGGCCGCTTCGGCGCTCTTCGAGAATGCGTGAGCCTTTACGCTCAGCGCCTTGGTAACAGCGCCGTTACCGAGGATCTTCACCTTGTCCTTCGACGAGATGAAACCTGCGGCGATAAGCGTGTCTACCGTGATCTCGGCGAGCGACTTCTTGGCGGCCAGCTCCTCGATGGTCGAGAGGTTGATCGCCTTGAATTCAACGCGCTTCAGGTTGGTGAAACCGAACTTGGGGAGACGACGCTGGAGCGGCATCTGACCGCCTTCGAAGCCCAGCTTACGCGAGTAACCCGAACGCGACTGCGCACCCTTGTGACCACGCGTGGCCGTGCCACCGTGACCCGAACCGGCACCGCGACCGATACGTTTGTCGTGGTGCGTTGAACCCTTTGCAGGTTTGAGATTATTGAGTTCCATCGTAAAATTACTTCTTAGCTGTTAAACTTATTCTGCTGCTGCCTCCGTAGCCTCGGCTTTCTTAGCCTTGGGCGCTGCAGCCTTCTTGACGGCTACCTCTTCCACTTTGACGAGGTGCTTCACACGCTCGATCATGCCTTTGATGATCGCCGAGTCGTCGTGCTCGACGCTCGCGTTGATCCTCTTCAGTCCCAGCGCGTCGAGGTTTTTGCACTGACGCTCGGTTGCGCCGATGCGGCTTTTGACTTGGGTGATTTTCAATCTTGCCATTTGTCTCTACGAAATTAACCGTTAAACACCTTGTCCATCGAGATACCGCGCAGGCGGGCGATGCTGTGCGCATCGCGCAGCTCGCAGAGAGCGCCGATGGTAGCCTTCACCAAGTTGTGGGGGTTCGACGAACCTTTGCTCTTGGCGAGCACGTTCTTCACGCCCACCGACTCCAGCACGGCACGCATGGCGCCGCCGGCGATGATACCCGTACCGGGAGCGGCCGGGCGGATCATGACGAGCGAACCGCCGAAACGGAGCTCCTGCTTGTGGGGAATCGTACCGTTGATAACGGGAATCTTCACAAGGTTCTTCTTTGCGTCCTCCACGCCTTTGGCGATGGCCGACTGAACCTCCGAAGCCTTGCCCAGACCGTAGCCTACGACGCCGTCCTCGTTACCGACGACGACAATGGCCGAGAAACTGAATGTACGACCTCCCTTGGTTACCTTGGTAACACGCTGAATGCTTACGAGTCTGTCCTTAAGCTCGAGATCGCTAGTGCGTACTTTCTTTATGTTGGTATTTGACATAATCGCTTAAAATTTAAGACCGCCTTCGCGTGCTGCTTCGGCCAGCTGTTTAACTCTTCCGTGATACAGGTAGCCGTTGCGGTCGAACGCTACGGACGAAATGCCTTTGGCGGCAGCGCGCTCGGCAGCCAGTTTGCCCACGAGGGCGGCTACTTCGCACTTGTTCTTGCCGGCGGCGGCTTCCGCCACCTCTTTGTCCAGCGAGGATGCCGCAGCCATGGTCACACCTGCAAGGTCATCAATAAACTGCACGTAGATCTGCTTGTTGCTACGATATACAGTCATGCGAGGCTGTTCGGCGGTTCCGCTCACGATCTTGCGGATACGCATCTTGATCCTCTCTCTTCTTTCTATCTTGTTCAATGACATAACTCTAGACTATTTACTATTTAGCACCTGCTGATTTGCCGGCCTTGCGACGCAACTGCTCGCCGACGAACTTGATACCCTTGCCCTTGTACGGCTCCGGCTTGCGCAGCGAACGGATCTTGGCGGCGACTTGGCCGATGAGCTGCTTGTCCATGCTCTTCAGCGTTACGATCGGGTTGCCCTTCTTCTCCGTCACGGCGGTAGCGGTCACCTCCTTGGGAAGCATGAAATGCGTGTCGTGCGAGTAACCGAGACTCATTTCGAGGATCTGGCCCTTGACTTCGGCTTTGAAACCGACGCCCACGAGTTCCTGTTTGATTTCGTAGCCCTTCGATACGCCGACGACCATGTTGTTGATCAGCGCACGGTAGAGACCGTGCAGCGAACGGTGGCGGGGCTGGTTGGTAGGACGCGATACGAGCACAGCGGGAACTTCGTTTCCGGTGTGGATGTCCTTGTGCGTGCCGACCTCTACCTTGATGTCCGAGTCCACTTTCTGACTCAGCGTCCCGAGTGGCCCTTTCACGCTTACCACATTGTCGGCCGAAACCTCTACGGTAACGCCGGCGGGCAGGTTTACAGGTAATTTACCAATTCTTGACATTGTTGTTCTTGTTTAAAAATTTCCGTTAGTAGATGTAGCACAGCACCTCGCCGCCCACGTTTTCCTTACGGGCCTTGGCGTCGGTCATGATGCCTTTCGAAGTCGAGAGCACGGCGATGCCCAGACCGTTCAGCACGCGGGGCATGTCGGCCACCGACACATACTGGCGCAGACCCGGACGGCTCACGCGCTTGAGGTCCTTGATGGCGTTGCCCTTGGTGGCAGCGTCCCATTTAAGGGCGATTTTGATCGACGGATGACCTTTCTCGTCGGTGTCGAATTTGTAAGCGAGGATGTAGCCCTGCTCGTAAAGAATCTTAGTGATTTCCTGCTTAATTTTTGAGCCAGGAGCTTCAACCACCTTGTGGTTGGCTTTCACTGCGTTTCTAATTCTGGTCAGAAAGTCCGCAATAGGATCAGTCATAACGAATAGAAGTTAAAAATTAATGAATTAGTTAATTATTTGGTCCTCAGCGCCTTGAATCTTTCAACAGACTCGCCGCCGCTTCGGATGTTTTTCGTTTTGCGCCTCACGTTCAGCGCTTTTGCGCTCTCCGACAGGCCTTTCGGCATGGGGATAAAGCGCGCAAATATACATATTATTTCTCAAAAAACCAAGTTACGAGCCTATTTTCAGCGTTTTAAGTGCCGATGCCGGAATACGGACAATGTTAGCACTGAGGTGTTGCTAACATGACCCGTACAAAAATTCCCATCGACAACCGTCCGCCTTTCAGGAGAAGATTCCGTCCGACGACGCTGCGGCGGCTTTCCGCCCGCCCGTCACGCCACATCCGCGTCCACACGCGCCACCCCGTCATTCAACGGGTTACGCCGTGCCGTACGCATTTTGCGCGGTCTCTCTCCGGCCCCTCGGTCCGAGAAATTTGTAACCAAATGCCTAACCCCTCGATTTCCGCCCCGCCGCCGAGAAGTTACCGCTTGCGGCGGCACTTTCCTCGACATTGCGACGTAACTACTCGGATTCTGCACCCATATAAGCCCCGATCTCTGCGGTATCGGACTGCGGCACGCTTCATCGGCCTGCGCACAATCGCCGGGTTCACGCTCCGCATTCCGGGTTTCCCCCTCCTGCAAAGCCCCTCTCCGACGCCGGGCCGTCTCAGCGACAGCCGTCCGTCCACGGGCTTGCGCCCTCAAAATCCGGACTCGTATCCGGGATTTCTCCTTCAGATGAGCTTAACCGGCAAACCTTGTCCCTCCCTTCGGACGAACTTAGCCTACCTTAGAGCCTTCATAGCCCTACTCCCCTCCCCCTTCGGATTGCCTCCCGGCAGAAAATGAATTTTCGGATACCGGATATGATCCGGCATCCGAAAATATTACCAGCTTGCTTTCGTAACGCCGGGGATCAGACCCTTCGAAGCCATCTCGCGGAACTGGATACGGCTGATGCCGAACAGGCGGATATAGCCCTTGGGACGGCCCGTGATCTTGCAGCGGTTGTGCTGGCGGATCGGATTCGAGTTGCGGGGCAGCTTCGAAAGCGCAACCCAAGCCTCCTCGTGGTCGATCTCACCGCTCTTCAACTTGGCAGCAATCTCCTCGCGCTTGTGTGCATAGCGGTTTGCGAGTTTCACGCGTTTTACCTCGCGTGCCTTCATTGACTCTTTTGCCATAGCTTATTGATTCTTTTTAGCGTTTTTGAAAGGAAGGCCGAATTCGCGGAGCAGCGCGTAAGCCTCCTCGTCGGTCTTGGCCGTGGTAACGAACGTAATCTCCATACCGAAGATCTTGGTGATCTTGTCGATGTCGATCTCCGGGAAGATAATCTGCTCGGTGATGCCGAGGGTGTAGTTGCCCTGACCGTCGAACTTCTCGTTGATACCCTTGAAGTCGCGGATGCGAGGCAGAGCCACGGCGATCAGACGCTCCAAGAACTCGTACATCTTCGTATCGCGCAGCGTCACGCGCACGCCGATGGGCATGCCCTTACGCAGCTTGAAGTTGGAGATGTCCTTGCGCGAACGCGTCTGCACGGCTTTCTGGCCCGTGATCTGCGTCAGCTCGGCCTCGGCCACGTCGATAAGCTTCTTATCGGCTACAGCCTGTCCCATACCCTGATTGATAACGATCTTCGTGAGCTTCGGGCACTGCATGACGCTCGAATAACCGAACTCCTTCATAAGGGCGGGTTCGATCCGCTCCTTATATTGTGTCTTGAGTGTAGGTACGTATGCCATTATTTGATCTCCTCCCCTGACTTTTTAGCGTAACGGACTAATTTACCTTTTGCATTGAGCTTACGACCGACCTTCGTGGGTTTACCGCTCTTGGGGTCGAGCACCTGCAAGTTCGAGATGTGGATCGCCGCTTCTTTCTCGACGATGCCGCCTTGGGGATTCTGCGCGTTGGGTTTGGTAGCCTTCTTGCAGAGGTTCACGCCTTCGACGATGGCACGCTGCTTCGTAACCTCGACCTTCAGGACTTTGCCCTGCTGGCCTTTGTTGTCACCGGCAATGACTTGGACCATATCCCCTTTCTTAATATGTAATTTCACTGACATATCCGAAATTGTTTTTATGATTACAATACTTCGGGTGCGAGGGAGATAATCTTCATATACTGGTCGCGCAGCTCACGAGCTACGGGGCCGAATATACGAGTACCGCGCATTTCACCCTGGTTGTTAAGCAGCACCACGGCGTTGTCGTCGAAACGAATGTACGAACCGTTGGCGCGTCTGATTTCCTTGGTCGTTCTTACGACAACCGCTTTCGACACGGCGCCCTTCTTGACGTCGCCCGAAGGAGTCGCGCTCTTGACAGCCACCACAATCTTATCACCGATAGATGCGTAGCGGCGCTTGGTGCCGCCGAGCACCCGGATGCAGAGGACTTCCTTCGCACCGCTGTTATCAGCTACTATGAGTCTACTTTCCTGCTGTACCATAATTACTTAGCTCTTTCAATGATTTGTACTAATCTCCAACGCTTCGTCTTGCTCAGCGGGCGGGTTTCCATGATGCGCACGGTATCGCCCTCCTTGCAGGTCTCGTCGAGGCTCTCAGCGACGAACTTCGTCGTCTTGTTGACGAACTTACCGTAAATGGGATGCTTCACTTTGCGTGCGACCGCAACCACAATGGTCTTTTCCATTTTGTTGCTGACAACCACCCCAATACGCTCTTTTCTAAGATTTCTTTCCATAGTTATTCCTTATTAGGCGTTCTTTTGACGCAGGATTGTCAGCATGCGAGCTATATCTCTGCGATTTTTCTTAATGATAGAAGGGTTCTCGACGGGAGACACCGCGTGCTGCACCTTCAGCTTCGCCAGCTGCGCCTTTTCGGTCTCGATGCGCTCCTGCAGGTCCTTGATCGAAATATCCTTGATTTCTGCACTTTTCATCTTGTCGTCTCGTTAGATTGTGGTTTCGACGTAGTCACGCCGTACGATAAACTTGGTGGTAATAGGCAGTTTCTGGGCACCCAGACGCAGGGCCTCCTGCGCGATTTCCAAGGGCACGCCTTCCGCCTCGAAGAGAATACGTCCGGGAGTAACGGGCGCCACGAATCCTTCGGGATTACCCTTACCCTTACCCATACGCACCTCGGCGGGTTTCTTCGTGATGGGTTTATCGGGGAAGATGCGGATCCAGAGCTGACCTTCACGCTTCATGTAACGGGTGATGGCCTGACGGGCCGCCTCTATCTGACGACCTGTGATCCAAGTCGATTCAAGTGCCTTGATTGCGAACGATCCGTATGCAAGTTGGTTACCTCTCTGAGCGATACCTTTCATACGACCCTTCTGCATTCTTCTAAATTTGGTCTTTTTCGGCTGTAACATTGTTGTTTTGCTTTAAAAAGGTCCGACTTACTTATTGTTGTTGTTGCGACGACGGTCACCACCGCGGTCGCCACGGTCGCCGCGTCCTCCGCGACGGTCTCCGCGGCCGCGACGGTCTCCGCGATCACCGCGCTCGCCACGGTCCCCCGAAGGAGCCTGCGCCGATGCGCCTGCAATCTCGAACAGGTCACGCTTGCCGTACACGATGCCTTGGCAGATCCAAACCTTCACACCCAGAATACCCACTTTCGTGAGCGCCTCGGTCAGGCAGAAATCCACGTCGGCACGGAACGTATGCAGCGGAATACGCCCCTCCTTGATGGTTTCGCTGCGGGCCATCTCGGCACCGCCTACACGGCCGGAAACCTGAATCTTGATACCCTCGGCGCCCATGCGCATGGTCGATGCCACGGCCGTCTTCACGGCGCGGCGGAACGATACGCGGCCCTCCAGCTGGCGGGCGATGTTCTGGCCTACGATGACGGCATCCACCTCAGGACGCTTTACCTCGAAGATATTGATCTGAATCTCCTTGCCGGTGAGCTTCTTCAGCTCTTCCTTGAGCTTGTCGACCTCCTGACCGCCCTTGCCGATGATGATGCCCGGACGGGCGGTGGAAATGGTTACCGTAACCAGTTTCAGCGTGCGCTCGATGATGATCTTCGAGATGCTTGCCTTGGCCAGACGGACATTCAGGTATTTGCGGATCTTGGCGTCCTCGACCAGCTTCTCGGAGAAGTCTTTGCCGCCGAACCAGTTGGAATCCCAACCGCGGATGATACCAAGACGATTTGCTATCGGATTAACTTTCTGTCCCATCTGATTACTTGTTTTCTACGGTTACCATTTTATCAACTACGATCGTCACGTGATTCGAACGTTTGCGAATGCGGTGAGCGCGGCCCTGAGGCGCTGCCTGAATACGCTTCAGCATGCGGCCTCCGTCTACGAATACCTCTTTCACGCACAGCTTGGTGTCTTCCAGACGTTCGTTTTCGTTCTTGGCTTCCCAGTTGGCGATAGCCGACTTGAGCAGTTTCTCCATACGGATCGACGCCTCCTTCTTCGAAAAACGAAGGATGCCCAATGCCTTGTTGATCTCGACGCCGCGGATGATGTCGGCCACGAGGCGCATCTTGCGGGGAGAGGTCGGGCAATCACGCAGAACAGCGATTGCTTTCTGCTTCTTCTCAGCCTTGATTTTCTCGGCTTTTATTGCTTTTCTTGCACCCATTTTCTACCTATTTTTTCTTGTTACCTGCGTGACCGCGGAAGTTACGGGTGGGAGCAAACTCACCGAGCTTGTGTCCTACCATATTCTCTGTTACATACACCGGAATAAACTTGTTTCCGTTGTGGACAGCGATCGTCTGACCTACGAAGTCAGGCGAGATCATACTTGCACGCGACCAAGTTTTGATGACCGACTTTTTGTTACCTTCGGCCTGAGCGACGACTTTCGCTTCGAGCTTGGGGTCGATAAACGGTCCTTTTTTTAATGAACGGCTCATTATGTACTCTTATTTAATTATTTTTTCTTCTTGGAAATAATAAACTTCGAGGTCGTCTTCTTGGGATTACGCGTCTTGTAACCCTTGGCCAAGAGACCCTTGCGCGAACGGGGGTGACCACCCGACGCACGGCCTTCGCCACCACCCATCGGGTGATCGACGGGGTTCATCACCACGCCGCGGTTGCGCGGACGACGGCCGAGCCAACGCTCACGACCAGCCTTACCGGAGCTTTCGAGGCTGTGGTCGATGTTCGACACGACACCCACGGTAGCGCGGCAAGTTACGAGTACCATACGAGTCTCGCCCGAAGGCAGCTTGATGATGGCGAATTTGCCCTCACGAGCCAGCAGCTGGGCGTAAGAACCGGCGGAGCGAGCCATCGCGGCTCCCTGACCGGGGTAGAGTTCGATATTGTGGATGACCGTACCCAGCGGAATCTCGCTCAGGAAGAGCGTGTTTCCGACTTCGGGAGCGACGCCTGCGCCGCTTACCACGGTCTGCCCCACTTGGAGTCCGTTCGGTGCGATGATGTAGCTCTTCTCACCGTCGGCATATACCAGAAGTGCAATACGTGCGGTACGATTGGGATCGTACTCGATAGTTTTTACAGTCGCAGCGATGCCGTCCTTGGTGCGTTTGAAGTCGATGTTACGATACATCTGCTTGTTACCGCCGCCGATATAGCGGACCGTCATCTTACCGGAATTGTTGCGTCCGCCCGAATTCTTCTGGGGGCTGAGCAACGATTTCTCAGGCTTATTCGTCGTGATTTCGTCGAACGTACCGATGATCTTATGTCTTGTACCCGGAGTAACGGGTTTGAATTTTTTTACTGCCATCTTCGTTAGATATTACTGTAAAAATCTATCTTATCTCCGTCCTTCAAGGTGACGATAGCCTTCTTGAAGTTGTTAGCGCGACCCTCCAGAAGCCCGGCTTTGGTAAAGCGGCTCTTGAGTTTGCCCATGTAGTTCACGGTGTTCACATTTGTCACGACGACGTTGTACATCTGCTCTACGGCATTGCGAATCTGCAGCTTGTTAGCCCTCACGTCAACGATAAAACCGTAGCGATTCAACTTTTCGCCCTGAATCGTCATTTTTTCGGTCAAAACCGGCTTAATAATAATTTCCATTGTGTGTCTTGCGTTTTTAAGCTAACATCGTATTCAAAACATTCTCGGCACCTTCCACCATCACGATCGCCGATGCGTTCATCACGTCGTAGGTGCAGACGTTCTGAGCCAGCACGGGCTGTACGTAAGGCAGGTTGCGGCACGAAAGCTGAAGATTGGCGTTGGACTCCGGGAGAACCAGCAGCACTTTCTTGTCTGCAACTTTCAGTGCGTCGGCCAAAGCCACGACAGCCTTGGTCTTGGGAGCATCCAGCGAGAGGGTTTCCACAACGCTGATCGCACCTGCCTGAGCCTTGTAGGTCAAAGCGCTGCGACGAGCGAGCTGCTTGAGCTTCTTGTTGAGCTTGAAGCTGTAATCGCGGGGCTGGGGACCGAAGATACGGCCGCCGCCCGGAAACAGCGGAGACTTGATGCTGCCGCAACGGGCGCCGCCAGTGCCTTTCTGACGCTTGAGCTTGCGCGTCGAGCCGGCGACTTCGTTGCGCTGCTTCGACTTGTGCGTGCCCTGACGCTGATCAGCAAGATACTGCTTCACGTCGAGGTAGATAGCGTGGTCATTAGCCTCCACGCCGAAGACGGCGTCCGAAAGAACTACCTTACGACCCGTTTCTTTTCCTTGTGTGTTTAAAACAGCTAATTCCATACTACTTCTCAATTGTTAAATAAGCACCCTTTGCTCCCGGAATCGAACCTTTCACGAGGATAAGGTTGCTCTCAGGAATAACTTTCAATACGCGCAGGTTCAAAACCTTGACCTGCTCACCGCCCATCTGGCCGGGCAAGCGCTTGCCCTTGAAGACGCGCGAGGGATAGGACGATGCGCCCAGCGAACCGGGTTTGCGCTGACGGTTGTGCTGACCGTGGGTCTGTCCGCCCACGCCGCCGAAACCGTGACGCTTCACAACGCCTTGGAAGCCTTTACCTTTCGATATCCCGGTCACGTCCACCCAGTCCTCTTCCGAGAAGAGTTCCACGGTAAGCGTGTCGCCGAGATTCACTTCGGGCATACCCTTGAATTCAGCCATTTTGCGCTTAGGGGTAGTGCCGGCTTTCTTGAAGTGTCCTAACAAACTGCTGCTGGTGTGCTTTTCACTTTTCTCGTCATAGGCAATCTGTACCGCTTCGTAGGTGTCCTTCTCCACGGTCTTGATTTGCGTAACAACGCACGGACCAGCCTCAATGACAGTGCATGGTATATTCTTACCCTCGGCACTGTAAACGGAAGTCATTCCGATTTTCTTTCCAATAAGTCCTGACATTTGTTGTCGATTGTTTGTTATAAATAAAGTGATCTTTCGTTGCTATACTCAACAGGTACAAGCCTTCCGTTATCACACCTTGATTTCGACCTCCACACCTGAGGGAAGCTCCAGCTTCATCAGCGCGTCGATCGTTTTGGGCGTCGACGAATAGATGTCGAGGATGCGCTTGAAGGTGCAGAGCTGGAACTGCTCGCGGGCTTTCTTGTTGACGAAAGTCGAGCGGTTCACCGTGAAAATCTGCTTGTGCGTGGGAAGGGGCACAGGACCGCTCACAACGGCGCCCGTGCTCTTCACAGTCTTCACAATCTTCTCGGCCGATTTGTCCACGAGATTGTGATCGAATGACTTTAACTTGATTCTAATCTTCTGGTTCATATGTTTTCTTATTCTATATCCTTACGTTTACCACTCGCTTTCTCGATGATCTCCTTGGCCAAGTTGGCAGGAACCTCCTCGAAGTGCGAGAACTCCATGGACGAAGTGGCGCGGCCCGACGAAATGGTGCGGAGCACGGTCACATAGCCGAACATTTCCGACAGGGGAACCTTGGCCTTCACGACGCGAGCCGTGCCCTTGGACTCCATGCCGGTGATCTGTCCGCGGCGCTTGTTCAGGTCGCCGATGATATCACCCATGCTCTCCTCAGGGGTCACGACCTCCACGGACATGATGGGCTCCAGAATCACCGAACCGGCCTTGGGAGCAGCTGCGCGGTAACCGTTACGGGCAGCGATCTCGAACGAGAGCTGGTCGGAGTCTACCGGGTGGAACGAACCGTCCTTGAGGGTAACCTTCATCGAGTCCATCTTGTAGCCGGCCAGAGCGCCGTTGTCCATCGCCGAAGCAAAACCTTTCTGAACAGAAGGAATGAACTCCTTGGGAATATTACCGCCCTTGACCTCATCCACGAACGTAAGTCCGATCTGACCTTCGTCGGCGGGACCGATCTCGAAGATGATGTCGGCGAACTTACCGCGACCGCCGGTCTGCTTCTTGAAGACCTCGCGGTGCTGAACCGTCTTGGTGAGCGCCTCCTTGTAGTTGACCTGAGGAGCGCCTTGGTTGATCTCCACACCGAACTCGCGGCGCAGACGGTCTACGATGATATCGAGGTGCAGCTCGCCCATACCGCTGATGACGGTCTGTCCCGAATCCTCGTCGGTATGCACCGTGAAGGTGGGGTCTTCCTCGGCCAGCTTGCCCAGCGCGATGCCGAGTTTGTCGAGGTCCTTCTGGGTCTTAGGCTCGACCGCCAGACCGATCACCGGTTCGGGGAAGGTCATCTGCTCCAGAACGATCGGTGCGTTCTCGGCGCAGAGCGTGTCGCCCGTGCGAATCTCCTTGAAACCTACGGCAGCGCAGATATCGCCGGCGCCGACGGTCTCCATCGGATTCTGCTTGTTGGCGTGCATCTGGTAGATACGGCTGATACGCTCGCGCTTGCCGCTGCGGGTATCCAGCACATAGGAACCTGCGTCCAGTTTACCGGAGTAAACGCGCACGAAAGCCAGACGGCCTACGAACGGGTCGGTAGCGATCTTGAACGCCAGACCGCAGAACGGATCGTCCTCGGAGGCGTTACGCGTCTCTTCCTTCTCGGTTTTGGGGTTGATACCCGTCACTGCGGGCACGTCGAGCGGCGAAGGCAGGAAAGCCATCACGTAGTCGAGCAGTTTCTGAACGCCCTTGTTGTGGAACGACGAACCGCAGAGCATCGGCACGACCTGCATCGAGATCGTGGCCTTGCGGATAGCTGCGAGCAGCTCCTCGGCCGTGATCGAATCCGGATCCTCGAAGAATTTCTCCATCAGGGCGTCGTCGGTCGCCGCAACCTCTTCGATGAGCTTGGCGCGCCATTCGGCAGCCTCGGCCTTCATCGATTCGGGAATCTCCTTCAGCTCGAAGTTGTCGCGCACGGTCTTGTCGTCGTAGTAGTAGATCGCATTATTATATATAAGGTCTACCAGACCCTCGAACTTGTCCTCGGCGCCGATGGGAAGAACGACCGGCAGGGCCGTCGCACCGAAGTGCTCCTTGATCTGCGCGCACACGGCCAAGAAGTCGGCGCCCGTGCGGTCCATCTTGTTGACATAACCCAGACGGGGGACGTTGTACTTGTCGGCCTGACGCCATACGGTCTCCGACTGAGGCTCGACGCCGCCCACGGCGCAGAACGTCGCAACGGCGCCGTCCAGCACGCGCAGCGAACGCTCCACCTCGACGGTGAAGTCCACGTGTCCCGGAGTGTCGATCAGGTTGATCTGATACTGATTGCCCTTGTAGTTCCAGAATGCGGTCGTTGCGGCCGAGGTGATCGTGATACCGCGCTCCTGCTCCTGAACCATCCAGTCCATAACGGCAGCGCCTTCGTGCGTCTCGCCGATCTTGTGGGTTTTGCCCGTGTAAAAAAGGATACGCTCCGACGTGGTGGTCTTACCGGCATCGATGTGAGCCATGATGCCGATATTGCGAGTGTAATTTAAATCTCTGGTTGCCATCTGTCAGTCTCCTTTTTTAGAATCTAAAGTGTGCGAATGCCTTGTTGGCCTCGGCCATGCGGTGCATCTCCTCCTTACGTTTGAAGGCGGCGCCCTGCTGGTTGAAGGCATCCATTATCTCTGCTGAGAGTCGATCTGCCATCGTCTTGCCGGCGCGCTTGCGGGAATAGAGGACAAGGTTTTTCATGGAAATAGAAATCTTGCGCTCCGGACGAACCTCCATCGGAACTTGGAACGTCGCACCGCCGATACGCTTCGATTTCACTTCGACTTGGGGTGTGATGTTCTCAAGGGCCTGTTTCCAGATTTCCAACGGAGATTTATCAGCATCCTTCATCTTCTTGCCCACCAGCTCCAACGCATCGTAGAAAATGGTGTAGGCAATACTCTTCTTACCATCCAGCATAAGGTTGTTCACGAAACGGGTCACGGACACGTCTCCGAACTTCGGATCCGGAAGTAGAATTCGCTTTTTTGGCTTAGCTTTTCTCATTGTTTATTCGAAAATTGTCTAAAATTAATGTTTCTTGTGATTATTTACCGGCCTTGGGGCGTTTTGCACCGTACTTCGAGCGACGCTGACGACGGCCGTCCACGCCTGCCGAGTCGAGCGCGCCGCGCACGAGGTGATAACGTACACCGGGGAGGTCCTTCACACGACCGCCGCGGACAAGCACGATGGAGTGCTCCTGCAAGTTGTGGCCTTCTCCGGGGATATAGGCGTTGACCTCCTTGCCGTTGGTCAATCTTACACGTGCTACCTTACGCATAGCCGAGTTAGGCTTTTTCGGGGTCGTGGTGTACACGCGGGTACATACGCCTCGGCGCTGGGGACACGCGGCGAGTGCCGGAGATTTGCTCTTATCCTCCATGCGAACTCGACCGTTTCTCACTAACTGTTGAATAGTTGGCATTTCTTAAACTGTCCTTTTAATTGTTAAAAAATCTATCTCCATTGTCCAAAATGGACTGCAAAGGTACGCATTTTTTCGGAATTACAATATATATGAGCATCTTTTTTCGCTGTTTTCCTGCATTTCAGCCGTTTTGCAATTCTTTTTGCTGATATAAATATAAAGCATATAACTTTTTACTTATACACAAATCAACAACCGGCTATTTATCATCGGCTTACATCCGTTCCGGGCGTAGGCACGCACCGACCGCGGCAGCGCGGCCATCCGGCCGATTTCGCTATATTTGCAAAAATTCCGAACGAAGCATGAAACGACTCCTCACGACTTTTGCGTTCGCACTGGCGGCGCTCTGCATTTCGGCCTGCGACAGCCGCCGCCAGCCCCTTTTCACGGCCAATCCGCTCGGCGCGGGACCGGTCCTGCTCACCGTGTCCGCCGCGCAGATCCCGGCGTCGCATCCGGGGCTTTACGACACATTCACAACCGACCGGACTCCCGCAGGAGAGACCGTGCTGCGCTTCACGCTGGCCGGGGAGCCGGTCATGGAGGCGCGGGCGTACGGCGACGAAATCGAATCGATCGAAATTTTCGGACCGGGAGTCGGATCAACGGACGGCATCGCGCCGGGAACGGACGTAAAACACCTTTTCGAAAACGGCGGCATCTCCCAGACCGACAACGACGGACGGCTCGTCATCACCCTCAACGGCATGACATACAGAGTTTCGGGACTCGGCGAAGAAGGCCGGAAAAAGCTCGGAAAAGCACACGCCGACGGCGTCACCCCGCGCATCTCGCCGCAGGATTTCGACCCCGGCGCCAAAGTGACGAGCATCCTGATCAATTAACCGCCCGCAAGAGACCGCCGCGGCGCGTCGGCGACACTCTGCGCCGGCACGACGCCGGCGCAGCAAGACAGCAGCCCACCCCAGCTCCACGCTGCGGAAGAGCAGCAGAGCAGCGCGACAGCGGTACAGCACGACACCGCCGCGACACGGCAACGCTCGTCCGCGTCCGGCAAAACGGCTGCGGAAATCCGCATCCGCCGCCGCACCCGGAGACGCTCCCCGCAGGAGCGCCTTTTTTCACACCCTTTTGCACCCTGTAAAACATTTTTTCCTATCTTTGCGGGAAATCCGCAACAAAGCGACAAATCAGAACCGAGCTATATCATGGAGTACAATTTCAAGGAGATCGAGTCCAAGTGGCAGCGCCGCTGGCAGGAGGATAAAACCTACAAGGTCGAGACCGATCCGTCGCGGCCCAAATTCTATGTGCTGGACATGTTCCCCTATCCGTCGGGCGCCGGCCTGCATGTGGGCCATCCGCTGGGCTACATCGCCTCGGACATCTACTCGCGCTACAAGCGCCAGAAGGGCTTCAACGTCCTGCATCCGATGGGCTACGACGCCTTCGGCCTTCCGGCCGAACAGTACGCCATCCAGACGGGCCAGCATCCGGCCGTCACCACCGAGCAGAACATCGCCCGCTACCGCGAGCAATTGGACAAAATCGGCTTCTCGTTCGACTGGGACCGCGAAGTCCGCACCTGCGATCCGGGCTACTACAAATGGACGCAGTGGGCGTTCCTCAAAATGTTCGGCTCCTACTACTGCAACGACAGGCAGCAGGCCCGCCCGATCGAGGAGCTGACCGCGGCCTTCGAGCGGAACGGCACCGAAGGGCTGAACGTCGCCTGCACGCAGGAACTGCACTTCACGGCCGAAGAGTGGCGCGCCATGTCGGAGGCCGAGAAGGAGCAGACGCTGCAGAACTACCGCCTTGCGTTCCGCGCGGACACGATGGTAAACTGGTGTGCGAAGCTGGGAACCGTGCTGGCCAACGACGAAGTGCACGACGGACTTTCGGTCCGCGGCGGCTATCCGGTCGAGCAGAAGCGCATGAAGCAGTGGCTTCTGCGCGTGACGGCCTATGCCCAGCGCATGCTCGACGGACTGGACAAACTCGCATGGAGCGACTCCCTGAAGGAGATCCAGCGCAACTGGATCGGCCGCTCCGAAGGCGCTCAGGTCTTCTTCGATATCAAGGATTCGGACCGGAAACTCGAAATATTCACCACCCGCCCCGACACGATCTTCGGCGTCACCTTCATGGTCATCGCCCCGGAACACGAGTGGGTCGACAGCCTGACGACGCCCGAAAACCGGGCCGCCGTCGAGGAATACATCTGTCAGGCCAAGAAGCGTTCGGAACGCGAACGCATCGCCGAGACGAAACGTGTAAGCGGCGTGGCTACAGGCTCTTACACCGTCAATCCCTTCACCGGCAAAGCCATTCCGATCTACATTTCGGACTACGTGCTGGCAGGCTACGGCACGGGCGCCATCATGGCCGTTCCGGCGCACGACTCGCGCGACTACGCCTTCGCCCGCCACTTCGGGCTGGAGATCGTTCCGGTAGTCGAGGGCGGCGACATTTCGCAGGAGTCGTACGACGCCAAATCGGGCAAAGTAATCAACTCGGATTTCCTCAACGGCAAGGATGTAAAAGAGGCGATCGGTCTCATGTTCGACGAAATCGAACGGCGCGGATTGGGCCGCAAGCGCATCAACTACCGCCTGCGCGACGCCATCTTCTCGCGCCAGCGCTATTGGGGCGAGCCGTTCCCGATCTACTACAAGAACGACATCGCCTGCCCGCTCGCCGAGGACAAACTGCCGCTCGAACTGCCTCCCGTCGCCGACTTCGGCCCCACGGAGCAGGGCGAACCGCCGCTGGCCCGCGTCAAGGAGTGGGCGACGCCGGAAGGCTGGCCCTACGAACTTTCGACCATGCCCGGATTCGCCGGATCGTCGGCCTACTACCTCCGCTACATGGACCCGCACAACGACCGGGCGCTCGTCGGCCGGGAAGCCGACGAATACTGGCGCAGCGTGGACCTCTACGTCGGCGGCATCGAGCACGCCACGGGACACCTCATGTACTCGCGCTTCTGGAACATGTTCCTCTACGACCTCGGCGTGGTATGCGAGGAGGAGCCGTTCCGCAAACTCGTCAATCAGGGCATGATTCAGGGCCGTTCGAACTTCGTGTACCGCATCGTCGGCACCAACAAGTTCGTCTCGCTGGGTCTCAAGGAGCAGTACCGGACGCAGGCGCTCTACGTGGACGTGAACATCGTCCGCAACGACATCCTCGACATCGACGCTTTCCGCGCGTGGATGCCCGAATACAAGGACGCCGAATTCATCCTCGAAGACGGCAAATACGTCTGCGGCTGGGCCATCGAGAAAATGTCCAAATCGTTCTACAACGTCGTGAACCCCGACTACATCGTCGAAAACTACGGCGCGGACACGCTGCGCATGTACGAGATGTTCCTCGGCCCGCTCGAACAGTCCAAGCCGTGGGACACCAACGGCATCGACGGCGTCTACAAGTTCCTGCGCCGTTTCTGGCGGCTGTTCTACGACCGCGACGGCAGGCTGATCGTCACCGACGAGAAGGCCGACGAAAAGGAGTTGCGCACGCTGCACAAGACGATCAAGAAGGTCAGCGAGGACATCGAGAACTTCTCGTTCAACACCTCGGTCTCGGCATTCATGATCTGCCTCAACGAGCTGGGCGAGTGCAACAAGCGCGAGATCATCGAGCCGCTGACCGTGCTGCTCGCCCCCTTCGCGCCCCATATCGCCGAGGAACTTTGGGCGGCGCTGGGACACACCACCTCGGTCTGCACGGCCGACTATCCGGTTTACGACGAGAAACACCTCGCGCAGAGCGCATTCGAATACCCGGTTTCGATCAACGGCAAACTCCGCTTCAAGAAAGAGTACGCCACGTCGCTGACACCCGCCCAGATGCAGGCCGACGTCGTGACGCTGCCCGAAGCGCAGAAATGGCTCGAAGGCAAAACTCCGAAAAAGGTCATCGTCGTGCCGGGCAAGATCATCAACATCGTCATCTGATCCGCACCAAAACGACACGCCCATGAAACGAATCGCAACGGCTTTGACAGCACTTCTGCTTATGGCAGGCACCGCAACGGCACAAGACTACGGACAGGCCCGCACGCTGAAAATCTGGGACAACAAGACTGCGCCCCACGGCAACGGCATCGCCACGCCCGAACGCGAACCCGAAAAGAACCGCCTCACCGACGTTTCGGAAGCGGTGCTCTACATCTTCCCGGCCGCTCCGGAGAAGGCCACGGGGCAGGCCGTCGTAATCTGCCCCGGCGGCGGTTACGTAAAGTTGTGCATAGATTACGAAGGCTATGAAATGGCCCAGTGGTTCGCCGAACACGGCATCACGGCCGCCGTGCTCAAATACCGCATGCCCAACGGCCACCCCGAAGTGCCGCTGGAGGACGTCGAGCAGGCCCTTCGCATCATGATGGGACTCGAAGCGGGAGCCACGGGCTTCACGGCGGACAAGGTCGGCATCGTGGGCAGCTCGGCAGGCGGTCACCTCGCCGCCTCGGCTTCGACGCTCGCCCGCACCAAACCCGCCTTCTCGATCCTCTTCTACCCGGTCATCACGGCCGAAAAAGGCAAGGCGCACCAAGGGTCGTTCAACGCCCTGCTGGGCGACAAGCGCAGCGCGGAGACCGACACATGGTACTCGCTCCAGAACCGCGTGAGCAGCGAAACCCCGCCCACCCTGCTGCTGCTTTCGGACGACGACCGCGTCGTCCCGCCCGTAAACAGCACGCTCTACTACAACGCACTGAAGGACAACGGCGTCAAGGCCTCTATGCACATCTACCCGACGGGCGGCCACGGCTGGGGCATCCGCAAGAATTTCAAATACAGGGAGCAGTGGCAGCAGACCGTGCTCGACTGGCTGCAGGGAATCGCCAAATAACCGCTGCACGACCGGCAAAAAGGGTGTACCGCCATGCGGACGCCCTTTCGCCGTTTTTTCGGACGGCGCATTGCCGTTTTCCGATTATTGCGTATCTTTGCGCACAAAACGAACATTTATGGCAGACAACACCATTTTGAGTCGTCTCGACGGCCTGAAACTGAAATACGAGGAGACGGGACAGAAACTCACCGACCCCGAAGTCATCGCCGACGTCAAGCAGTTCGTGCAGCTCAACAAGGAGTACAAGGAGCTGGAACCGATCATCGAGACCTCGGAACGTTACCGCACGGCTTTGGCCAACCTCGCCGAAGCCAAGGACATCCTCGCCAACGACAAGGACGAGGAGATGCGCGAAATGGCGCGCGGGGAGATCACCGAGCTGGAACCCGCCATCGAGCAGATGGAGGAGCAGATCAAGCTGCTGCTGATCCCCAAGGATCCGCAGGACTCGAAGAACGCCATCATGGAGATCCGCGGCGGCACAGGCGGCGACGAAGCGGCCATTTTCGCCGGCGACCTGCTGCGCATGTACACTAAATACATCGAATCGAAGGGCTGGCGCTACGAAATGACCTCGTTCTCGGACGGCGCCGCGGGCGGCTACAAGGAGGTCGTGCTCAAGGTCACGGGTCAGAACGTCTACGGCACGCTCAAATACGAGTCGGGCGTGCACCGCGTACAGCGCGTGCCCCAGACCGAAACGCAGGGCCGCGTCCACACCTCGGCGGCATCGGTGGCCGTGCTGCCCGAAGCCGAGGAGTTCGACGTCGAGATTTCGATGAACGACATCCGCAAGGACATCTTCTGCGCGTCTGGCCCCGGCGGCCAGTCGGTCAATACGACCTATTCGGCCATCCGCCTGACACACATCCCGACGGGCATCGTCGTGCAGTGTCAGGACCAGAAATCCCAGCTGAAGAACTTCGACAAGGCGTTCGAGGAGCTGCGTACGCGCGTCTTCAACCTCGAATACTCGAAGTACCTCGACGAAATCGCCTCGAAGCGCAAGACGATGGTCTCGACGGGCGACCGTTCGGCCAAGATCCGCACCTACAACTATCCGCAGGGCCGCATCACCGACCACCGTATCAACTACACGATCTACAACCTCTCCGCCTTCATGGACGGCGACATTCAGGACGTGATCGACCACCTGATCGTGGCCGAGAACGCCGAGCGTCTGAAGGAGAGCGAACTCTAATCCGCCCAAGGCACGCCCCATGCGCATGCCCGAAAACTTCGACGCGGAGGTTTACGCCGTCGTGGCGGAAATCCCCGCCGGCAGAGTCGTCAGCTACAAGCAGATCGCCCGGCTGGTCGGCATGCCCGACCACGCCCGCCGCGTGGGCCGCGCGCTCGCCGAAGCCCCGGCGGGTCTGCCCTGCCACCGGGTCGTAAACAGCGCAGGCCGCACCGTCCCCGGATGGACGCGGCAGCGGGAGCTGCTCGAAGCCGAGGGCGTACGTTTCAAGACCAACGGCTGCGCCGACCTCGCCCGCTGCGGGTGGATGGAGATCCGGTAACGCCACCGTACGGCTGCCCCGGAATCCGCAAACGCCCGGTCCCAAAGCCATGTCGGTTCAACGCCGCCCCGAACCAAAGCCACGCCGGACAAAAACCACCCAGTCAAAAGCCGCCCCGGCCCAAAGCCACCTCCAGTCAAAAGCCGTCCCGGTCCAAAACCACGTCGGACAAAAACCACGCCGGACAAAAAGCCGCATCGTTGTTCCGCCCCTGCCGCTGGGTTCGGAAACATCAGCCAGCCCCAAAGACGCCCAGCTAAAGCGGCTCTGCGAAGCCCCCCCCTCCGCAAAACGCACAATTAAAGGCCGCCCGGCAAAAGACACCCGCAAGACGCGCTGTCAAAGCCCCCCCCGCAAAAGACACCCGACAAATGCGCCGACAAAGACCGCCCCGCGAAACTGCTCCCGCAAACCCCGGCTCACGAAACCCACTCTACAAAACCCGCCCCGCATAGGAGCCCCGCATAGGAGCCCCGCATAGGAGCCCCCGAAAGAAGGCCCTGCAAACCGTCCTGCGGACCGAAAATCGCGGGAAAATTTGGCGTTCCGCAGCAAAACCGTTATCTTCGCACATACCGAACGACGCCTGCGGCCGGGCAATATTCCCGCCCCAGCGACCGTTTATCGGGAAAAGCAACGCATGAAAAGATACTTTCTGTTTATATCGGCACTCCTCGCCGCAACGCTTCCCGTTGCGGCGCAGCAGCCTTTATATATAGTCAACGGCGTCGAAACCGAGCAGATCGCGTCGATCCCGCCCGACGACATCGAGAACGTCGAGATGCTCCCGGCCGACGAGGAGACCATCGCCCGCTACGGCGACAAAGCCGCAAACGGGGTGATGCTCGTCACGCTCCGCTACGACCAGTCCGCCGTTTTCACCGCCGACTCCACCTTCAGCGGCTACATCGCCCGGCAGGTGAAGTGGGGCGACGACGAACCGGCCGCCCGCATCATCCTGCGTTACACCGTAACGCCCGAAGGCGACACGGTCGTGGCTCAGGAACTCGAATCGACCGACAGCCGTCTCAAACGCCGCGTGCTCAAAGCCGTCGCCGAAGCGCCCCGCTGGACGCCGGCCCGCAAAAACGGCACGCCCGTCGAGAGCGAAGGCATCCTGCACATCCAGCTTCCCGAAGGCAAGCTGATGCCGCGTCAGGTAGAACTGGTCTGGCGCTAACCCATGCAGACGCACTCACATATCACCCTTTCCCAATTGCAGCGGCTCGTGAAGGAGGCCCTCCACGAGCGTTTCGCCCTGCCCGTATGGGTCAGCGCCGAAATCTCCGAAATAAAGGTCAATTATTCGGGCCACTGCTACCTAGAACTGGTCGAAAAAGGGGGCGACAACGGCGTTCCGCTGGCGCAGTCGCGCGCCGTGATCTGGCGCACGGCCTATCCCCGCATCGCAGGATACTTCGAAGCCGAAACCGGCCAGCGGCTCGCCGCCGGAATCAAGATTCTGGCCAAAGTCGCCGTCAATTACCACGAACTCTACGGATTTTCGCTCCAGATCACCGACATCGACCCCACCTACACGCTGGGCGACATGGAACGGCAGCGGCAGATAACCATCGCCCAGCTTCAGCAAGAGGGCGTCTGGGACATGAACCGCGAAGCGCCGATGCCCGTCGTGGTGCAGCGCGTGGCGGTCGTATCGAGCGCCAACGCCGCAGGTTATCAGGACTTCCGCAAGGAGCTGGCCAAAAGTCCCTACCGTTTCGACGTAACGCTGTTCGACGCCTTCATGCAGGGCGCGGCGGCCGAAGAGTCGATCGTCGCGGCGTTATGCGCCGTCGCAGAGCGGATGGACGAATTCGACGCCGTGGTCCTCATCCGCGGCGGCGGCTCGGCCAGCGACCTCAACTGTTTCAACGCCTACCGGCTCTGCGCCCACGTGGCGCAGTTCCCGCTGCCGATCCTGACCGGCATCGGCCACGACAAGGACACCAGCGTCGCCGACATGGTGGCCCACACGGCGCTCAAAACCCCGACAGCCGTAGCCGGATGGCTCGTCGAACGGATGACGCAGGCCGAGGGGTGGCTCGACTACGCGGCCCTGCAACTGCACGATGCCACGAAAGCCGCCATGCATGCCTCCGAGGTGCGGCTGGAACGGCTCACGGGCGACCTGCGCCAGATGAGCGGCGACCTGCTCACGCGGCAGCGGCTCCGCGCGGAACACCTTTCGGCCCTGCTGCCGGAAGCGGTGCGCAATTTCCTCGCACGGCAGGCCACACGGCTCGACAACGCCGCGGAACTGATCGCCGGCCGCTCTCCGGAACGTATCCTCCGGCTGGGCTTCGCCGTCGTCCGCACGGGCGGCAAAGCCGTGGTGTCGGCCCGCGACGTCCGCAAAGGCGACGCCCTCGAAATCGAAGTCGCCGACGGCACGATCCACGGCACCGTGCAACGCAGCGAGCCGAAATAAAACCGCAGCAGTCCACCCCGTTCCGGAACCCCAAAACGGCGGCAGTAAACACACAACGACAAAAAACAGACATGGCAAAGAAAGAGATGACATACGCCGAAGCGATGGCCCAGATCGAGAAGATCCTCGCCCGCTTCCGCAACGAAGAGATGGACGTGGACAGCCTCGCCGCCGAGGTCAAACGCGCCACGGAGCTGATCGCCGGCTGCAAATCGCGGCTGCGCAAGGCCGAAGAGGAGGTTTCCAAAATACTGGAATCGTGATGTCCGGGGAAATCGTCATCCGTGAAACCGTCCCCGCCGACCTCGCGGCGATCGTCGAAGTGCATAAAAAGGGCTTCGGCTACGACAAGGAGGCCGGGCTGACCGCCGAGCTGCTGTCCGATCCGACTGCCGAACCGACCGTCTCGCTGCTCGCACTGCGCGACGGGGAGGCCGTCGGCCACATCCTGTTCACCCGATGCCGCATCGTCGGAGCGGAAGTGCAGCGACCGTTGTTCTACATCCTCGCACCGCTCGCCGTCGTTCCCTCCTGCCAGAAGCAGGGCGTCGGCGGACTGCTGATCGCCGAGGGGCTGCAGCTGCTGCGGGAGCGGGGCGCGAAACTCGTCTTCGTACTCGGACACAAGGAGTACTACCCCCGCCACGGATTCATTCCCGGAGCGGAAAAACTGGGATTTCCGGCCCCTTATCCGATTCTGGAAAAACATGCGGACTACTGGATGGCGCAGGCGTTGACCGACGACGGATTTTCAGGTCCCAAAGGCCGGGTCGTATGCGCCGACGCTCTGAACCGCCCCGAACACTGGCGGGAATAAAACCTCACCTGCGATGAAAAAACTTATCAAATGGATGCTCAACCACGTGCCGCGGCCGCTCCTTCAGCGCGTCGCCGGCTGGGCCGTTCCCGCCGCGGGCCTGTTCTACAAAGGCCGGGGTGTCGAATGTCCGGTCTGCGGGTCCCGATACCGCAGATTCATGCCCTACGGCTATGTCCAATCACGGGCCAACGCGCTCTGTCCCAAATGCCTGTCGCTGGAACGCCACCGCCTGCTGTGGCTCTACCTCACGCGTGAGACCGACCTGCTGACGAGTTTTCCCCGCACGCTCCACATCGCGCCCGAAGTCTGCATCATGCGCCACCTGAAACCCCATTTCAAGGGGCATCCGGGACAGTACGTCACCGCCGACCTCGAAAGCCCGCTGGCCGACCTGCACTTCGACGTGCAACAGATTCCGCTGGCCGACGATTCGGTCGACGTGATCCTCTGCAACCACCTGCTCGAACACGTCGCCGACGACCGCAGGGCGCTGCACGAACTCTACCGCATCCTCAAACCCGGCGGCTGGGGCATCCTGCTCTCGCCCGTGGAACCGGACTACGAACAGACCTACGAGGACGACTCGATCACCGATCCCGAAGAGCGGACACGCATCTTCGGACAATACGACCACCGCCGCATCTACGGCGCGGACTACACAGACCGGCTGCGCGAAGCGGGCTTCGAGGCCGCGGACATCGACTACGCCGCGACCTTCTCCGAGGCCGAACGCCGGCTTTACGCCCTGCCGAAAGACCATATTTACGTCGTCTACAAGCATTGAGGCAAACCGGCATGCGCTCCCTCCGAGTCAGCACAAAAACGCCCCGTAACTCAGGTTTCGGGGCGTTTTCCCCCTACTGCCCGTATCAACTCAGTACAGAAAAAACACGATCCCCGTAAAATGGGCCGCCACAGCCAGATTGATCAGCAGGTGCCAGACCATATGGTGGTAGCGGAATCCCTGCCGGGCGTAGAACCACGCGCCAAGCGTATAGAGCACGCCGCCCGCGGCGATCAGCGCCAGCAGCGGCGGCGATGCCTGCCGCACGAAAAGCGGCATGAAAAATACGATCGTCCACCCCATGACCAGATAGATCGTCAGGCTGAGGGCGGGAATCGTCTTGCGCGAAAGCGACTTGTAGAAGATGCCGAACAGCACCATCGCCCACTGCAGGATCGTGATGAAAACGCCCTGCCACCCTCCGATCACCGACAGCGCGATCGGCGTGTAGCTTCCGGCGATGGCGACGTAGATGAAAATATGGTCGAGGATATGGAACACGGCCTTGTGTTTCGAGGCCGGATTCATCGAATGGTAGAGCGTCGAAGCGAGAAACATCAGGAAGATCGAGATCACGAAAATGCTCACCGACACCGACGCCAGAATGCGGTCAGGGTCGTGCGCGTAGGCCCACACGGCCGCAAAGGGAAGCGCCACGAGCGCCAGCAGCGACATCACGCCGTGCGTGACCGTATTGGCGACCTCCTCCCCCACGGTCGGGACATAAGCATCCTTTTTCTTCGTCATAATCGGGTGTATTGGTCCGATGTGCCAAATTTATGAATTTTTTTCATATCTTTGCCGTCAAGGTTATGCGGTTAGGGAAAAATGGACTTTTCACGTTACGAAAAACTCCGCACGCTCGTGCGCGCGAACTTCTCGGAGCAGACTCAGGCACTCGTGGACGAGGCGCTGGTCTACGCCGACGGGAAGCTTGCGTCCCTGACCCGCTATGACGGCAGCCCCCTGCTGACGCATGCCGCGGCCGTGGCCGGAATCGTGATCTCCGAAGTGGGACTCGGACGCAACTCCACCATCTCGGCCATCCTGCACGACGTGGTGCGTCTGGCCCACAAACAGCTCCCGGCCGAAGAGTTCCTCGCCCTGACCGCCGACATCCGCAGCCGCTTCGGCGAGCAGGTCGTCGGCATCACGATCGGGATGTGCAACATCTCGGAACTGAAACTGAAGGTCGCCAAGGAGCAGGCCGAGAATTTCCGCGACCTGCTCGTCTCCTACTCCGAAGACCCCCGCGTCATCCTCATCAAGCTGGCCGACCGGCTCGAAGTGATGCGCTCGCTGGAGATCTTCCCGCACGAGAAGTGGCGCAAGAAGAGCTGGGAAAGCATGAACCTCTACGCCCAGATCGCCCACAAGCTGGGTCTCTACAGTCTCAAAAGCGAGCTGGAGGACATCGCGCTGAAATACCTCGAACCGAAGGACTACGAACACATCGTCACCAAGCTCGAAGAGAGCGCCGACGAACGCAAAGCCTTCATCGCACGGTTTCTGGTCCCCATCGAGGAGCGTCTGCACAAACTCGGCATCAAATACCACATCAAGAGCCGCACGAAGTCGATCTTCTCGATCTGGACCAAGATGCACAAACAGCACGTGCCGTTCGAGGGCGTTTACGACATCTTCGCCATCCGCATCATCATCGACTGCCCGAAAGAGCAGGAGAAGCCGCAGTGCTGGACGGCCTATTCGGTCGTGACGGACTTCTATACGCCCAACCCCAACCGCATGCGCGACTGGATTTCGATCCCGAAGTCCAACGGCTACGAATCGCTGCACACCACCGTATCGGCCGAAGGCCGCTGGGTCGAGGTGCAGATCCGCACCGAGCGCATGGACGCCGTGGCCGAACGCGGCATCGCGGCGCACTGGCGCTACAAGGGGGTGAATCAGGGCGCGCAGACCAGCGAAGTCTGGCTGGGTCGCCTGCGCGAACTGCTCGAAGACACCACCCACTCGCTGGCGCAGCGTTTCGATGCCAAACCCGCTTCGGGCGAGATCTTCGTCTTCACGCCCAACGGCGACCTGCGCAAGCTGCCCGAAGGGGCCTCGCTCTTGGACTTCGCATTCGACATCCACACCAGTCTGGGTTCGACGTGCGTCGGCGGCAAGGTCAACAACCGGGCCGTGTCGATCCGCGAGCAGCTGCGCAACGGCGACATCGTCGAGATCCTCACCCAGAAGAACCAGACGCCCAAATCCGACTGGCTCAACTTCGTGGTCACGTCGAAGGCCCGCAACAAGATCAAATCGTTCCTGCGCGAGGAGCAGGCCAAGCATACCCGCATGGGGCGCGAGGAGCTGGAACGCAAGCTCAAGAACTGGAAATTCCCGCTCACGATCGACGAGGCTGTAGCCTATCTGGTCAAATACTTCAAAGTCCGCACAGGCACCGAAATCTACGCCCTGATCGCCACGCAGAAGGTCGATCTGGGGACCATCAAGGAGATCCTCACGCGCCATATTTCGGGCGAAGCCGACGAGCAGCGGCGCGCCGCTGCGGCCGAAGCCGAACGCAACAAGGTCCACAACGCCAAGGAGAGTCCCGCGGCGCAGGACGCGCTGGTCATCGACGACGACATCTCGAAAATCCAGTACAAGCTGGCCAAATGCTGCAACCCGATCAAGGGCGACGAGGTGTTCGGCTTCGTGACGATCAATTCGGGCATCACGATCCACCGCTGCGACTGCCCCAACGCCAAGCGCATGCGCGAGAATTACCCCTACCGCGTCATCGACGCCCGCTGGCGTTCGACGGCCGAAGGCGCGTTCCGCGTCTCGCTGCGCATCGTCGCCGCCGACACGACCGGCATGGCCAACCACATCACCGAAGTCATCAGCCGCGACCTGAAACTCAACATCCGCTCGATCAACTTCGCCTCGCTGGCCAACGGCTGCATCGCGGGCACGGTGAGCGTCGAGGTGCCCGGCGCGGGCGTGGTCGATACGCTCATCCATTCGATCATGCGCATCAAGGGCGTTCAGCGCGCCTTCCGCATCAACAACTGATTCACACACAATTTTACCCACATAACTAAGTAAATGGATAACAACTCTATCAGCGTCTTATTTGCCGACTCGTCGCACGCCCACTACGCCCAGCGTATCTGCGACCTGATCTACGAGTCGGCATTGCAGCGTGGCACGGGCATCGCCAAACGTTCGCCCGAATACATCGCCGCAAAAATGACCGGTGGCAAGGCCGTCGTGGCGCTGGACGGTGAGAAACTAATCGGTTTCAGCTACATCGAGTGCTGGGGTCACGGCGATTTCGTCGCCACCTCAGGACTTATCGTCGATCCGGAGTACCGCCATATGGGACTCGCGGAGCGTATCAAACGACGAACCTTCGAGCTGGCCCGACGACGATTTCCGTACGCCAAGTTATTCAGTATTACTACGTCGCTGCCCGTGATGAAGCTCAATTCGCGCATGGGCTACGTGCCGGTGACCTTCTCGGAGCTTACCGAGGACGAAGAGTTCTGGCGGGGTTGTCAGGGATGCTGCAATTACGACATCCTGCAGCGCAACAACCGGCGCATGTGTCTCTGTACGGGCATGCTGTACGATCCGGCGAAGGAGCCTCCGCAGTCGCAGTCGCGCTGGGCGCCCTACGTCATGTTCTTCAAGAACAAATTCAAGAAACTGTTTCACCTGAAGTAAATAAAACCGATATAAAATGGAAAAGAAGAAAGTAGTTCTGGCGTTCAGCGGCGGTCTGGACACCTCGTTTTGCGTAAAATACCTTTCGGAGGAGAAAGGCTACGACGTTTACACGGCCATCGCCAACACGGGCGGCTTCTCCAAGGAGGAGCTTGCGAACATCGAGAAACGCGCCGTGGCGCTGGGCGCCGTGCGGCACGCCACGCTCGACATCGAGCAGGAGTACTACGAAAAGAGCATCAAATACATGGTCTTCGGCGACATCCTGCGCAACGGCACCTACCCGATTTCGGTCAGCTCGGAGCGCATCTTCCAAGCCATCGCCATCATCGAATACGCCAAGTCGATCGGCGCCGACTGCGTGGCCCACGGCTCGACCGGCGCCGGCAACGATCAGGTGCGCTTCGACCTGACGTTTCAGGTGCTCGCCCCCGAAATCGAAATCATCACCCCGACGCGCGACATGACCCTGACGCGCGAATACGAAATCGACTACCTCAAGAAGCACGGCTTCGAAGCCGACTTCAAGAAGATGGAGTACTCGATCAACAAGGGGCTTTGGGGCACGTCGATCGGCGGCAAGGAGACGCTCCATTCCGAGCAGACGCTGCCCGAAGAGGCCTATCCGAGCCAGATCACCGCATCGGGCGAGGAGCGGCTGAAAATCACCTTCGAGCAGGGCGAAATCGCCGCCGTGAACGGCAGGCCCTACGCCGACAAGGTCGAGGCCATCCGCGCCGTGGAGGCCGTCGGCTCGAAGTTCGGCATCGGCCGCGACATGCACATCGGCGACACGATCATCGGCATCAAGGGCCGCGTAGGCTTCGAAGCCGCCGCCCCGATCCTCATCATCGCCGCGCACAGGATGCTCGAAAAGCACACCCAGACCAAGTGGCAGATCTACTGGAAGGAGCAGGTCGCCAACTGGTACGGCATGTTCCTCCACGAGGCGCAGTACCTCGAACCGGTGATGCGCGACATCGAAGCCATGCTCGTCTCGTCGCAGCGCAACGTCACGGGCACCGTCGAACTGATCCTGCGCCCCTACAGCTACACGCTCGTGGGCGTCGATTCGACCTACGACCTGATGAAGACCGACTTCGGCGAATACGGCGAGGTGAACAAGGCGTGGACGGCCGACGACGTGAAGGGCTTCACGAAGATCCTCGGCAACCAGATCAAAATCTACCATAACGTCCAGAAACGCAACGAGAAATGATACGCGCAGGCATCATCGGAGGCGCCGGCTACACCGCCGGCGAACTGATCCGCCTCTTGGTAAACCATCCGCAGGTCCGGCTCGCCTTCGTCCACAGCACCAGCAATGCGGGCAACCGCATCGCCGACGTGCACGGCGGACTGGAGGGCGACACCGAACTGCGCTTCGCCGACACCTGCGACCTCGCGTCGATCGACGTCCTGTTCCTCTGTTCGGCGCACGGCGAGAGCCGCAAATGGCTCGAAGCGAACGACGTTCCCGCCGGCGTGAAGATCATCGACCTCGCACAGGACTTCCGCGACGAGAGCGACGGCTTCGTCTACGGACTTCCGGAGCTGAACCGCGACCGCATCCGCACGGCGGAGCGCGTCGCCAATCCGGGCTGTTTCGCCACGGCGATCCAGCTGGCGCTGCTGCCCCTCGCGGCGGCGGGCCTGCTGACGGGCGAGGTGCACGTGACGGCCGTCACGGGTTCGACGGGCGCGGGCGTAAAGCCTTCGGCCACGACCCACTTCAGCTGGCGGACGGACAACATTTCGGTCTACAAAGCCTTCACGCACCAGCACCTGATCGAAATCGGACGCAACCTGCGACGCCTGCAGCCCGGCTTCGGCAAGGCCGTCAATTTCGTGCCGATGCGCGGCGATTTCGCCCGCGGCATCCTCGCCAGCGTCTACACCGACTGCCCGCTCGACGAGACGGCGGCCCGCAGGCTGTACGAGGATTTCTACGCCCCGGCCCTCTTCACGCACGTCGCCGCCGGCAGCGTCGATCTCAAACAGGTCGTCAATACCGACAAGGCCCTGCTGAGCGTGGCCAAATACGACGGCAAACTGCACGTCGTGTCGGTCATCGACAACCTGCTGAAAGGCGCGTCGGGACAGGCCGTGCAGAACATGAACCTTATGTTCGGACTGGACGAGGGCGAAGGACTTCGGCTCAAAGCGTCCGCTTTTTAGAAACAACGAAATCGCTTTCCGGGATTCGCTTTCCGCCGCATGCGGCGGACCAAGCCCCTGCCTGAGGCGGGGGTTTGGGGGGGGGTGGATCAGACTTGCATACACGGCGGCACGCCGTGATTACCGCAATCGGAAGCAAGATGCCAAACAATTTTTGCCATGACACTATTCAACGTATACTCCCTCTACCCCGTCGAGCCGGTGCGCGGCAAAGGCTGCTTCGTCTACAACGCCGCAGGCACCGAGTACCTCGACCTTTACGGCGGACACGCCGTCATCTCGATCGGCCACGCCCAGCCCGACTACGTGAAGGCGATCTCGGAGCAGGCCGCCCGGCTGGGATTCTACTCCAATTCGGTCGAAAACTCGCTTCAGACCGCGCTGGCCGAAAAACTTGGCCGCGCATCGGGTTACGGCGACTACAGCCTTTTCCTCTGCAATTCGGGCGCCGAGGCCAACGAAAACGCACTCAAGCTGGCGTCGTTCCAGACGGGCCGCGCCAAAGTGCTGGCCTTCTCCAAAGCCTTCCACGGCCGCACGTCGGGCGCCGTCGCCGCGACGGACAACCCCTCCATCCGTTCGCCGTTCAACGGGACGCCCAACGTGGAATTCACCCCGCTGAACGACCTCGAAGCGGCCCGCGCCAAACTCGCCACACGCGAATTCGCCGCCGTCATCATCGAGGGCATTCAGGGCGTTTCGGGCATCCACTGCCCCACGGACGAATTCCTGCGCGGCCTGCGCGCAGCCGCTACCGAAACGGGCACCCAGCTCGTGCTGGACGAAATCCAGTCGGGCTACGGCCGCACGGGACGCTTCTTCGCCCACCAGTGGGCCGGCATCCGTCCCGACCTGATCACCATGGCCAAGGGCATGGGCAACGGCTTCCCGATCGGCGGCGTGCTGATCGCGCCCCACTTCGAGGCGCGCCCCGGACTGCTCGGCACCACCTTCGGCGGCAGCCACCTCGCCTGCGCGGCGGCCATCGCCGTGCTGGATGTCATGGAGCGCGAGAAGCTGGTCGAGAACGCCGCCGACACGGGCGAATACCTGCTCGGCGAACTGCGTAAGGCCGACGGACCGAAAGAGATCCGCGGCCGCGGCCTGATGATCGGCATCGAGATCGACGGTTCGGGCGCGGAATTCCGCAAAAAACTCCTTTTCGGAAAACACGTCTTCACGGGCGGCGCAGGCGCTTCGACCGTGCGGCTGCTGCCCGCGCTCTGCCTGACGCGCGAATTGGCCGACCGCTTCCTCGACGCATTCGACGCAACGCTCCGCGGGAAATAAAATCCCGGACGCGATACGACAAGTCCTCTCTGCGGAGGAAAGTCAGGAGAGGGCAGACTCCAACGCAGCGCACCGCCGCGAACAAAAGCCCTCCGGAAGCAAGCGACAGACAAAACAAGATAAAACGAAAACGATATGCATAAATTCACCTGTGCGGCAGATATCGGCGACCTGCACATCGCCGTCGCCGAAGCGCTCGAAATCAAGCGCGACCGTTACCAGTTCACCGGACTGGGCCGCAACAAGACCCTGCTGATGCTCTTTTTCAATTCGAGTCTCCGCACGCGCCTCTCGACGCAGAAGGCCGCGATGAACCTCGGCATGAACGTCATGGTGCTCGACGTCAATCAGGGAGCATGGAAACTCGAAACCGAACGCGGCGTGGTGATGGACGGCGACAAGGCCGAACACCTGCTCGAAGCCATTCCCGTCATGGGGTCCTACTGCGACGTGATCGGCGTGCGGTCGTTCGCCAAGTTCAACAACAAGGCCGAAGACTACGAGGAGCGGGTGCTGGAGCAGTTCATCCGCCATTCGGGCCGCCCCGTCTTCTCGATGGAGGCCGCCACGCGCCACCCGCTGCAAAGCTTCGCCGACCTGATCACGATCGAAGAGTACAAGACCAAGGAGCGTCCCAAGGTGGTCATGACGTGGGCCCCGCACCCCAATGCACTGCCGCAGGCCGTGCCCAACTCGTTCGCCGAGTGGATGAACGCCGCGGATTACGACTTCGTCATCACCCACCCCGAAGGATACGAGCTTGCGCCGCAGTTCGTCGGCCGCGCGCGCGTCGAATACGACCAGCGCAAGGCGCTCGAAGGAGCCGACTTCGTCTATGCCAAGAACTGGGCGGCCTACGCCGATCCCAACTACGGCAAGGTCCTCTGCCGCGACCGCGCATGGACCGTCGACGCCGAAAAGATGGCGCTTACGGACAACGCATTCTTCATGCACTGCCTGCCCGTGCGGCGCAACATGATCGTCACCGACGAGGTGATCGAGTCGCCGCGCAGTCTGGTGATCCCCGAAGCCGCCAACCGCGAAATCTCGGCGCAGGTCGTACTCAAAAGATTGCTGGAGGGACTCGGATAATGGAGAAAATCACGGTAGTAAAAATCGGCGGCAACGTCATCGACGACCCCGCCGTCCTGAAACGCTTCATCGCGGACTTCGCCGCGATGCCCGGCCCGAAAATACTGGTCCACGGCGGCGGCAAGGTCGCCACGCGGCTCGCCGAACGGCTCGAACTGAAGGTGCAGATGGTCGACGGCCGCCGCATCACCGACAAGGGCACCTTGGACGTGGTGACGATGGTCTACGCGGGTCTGGTCAACAAACAGCTCGTGGCCTCACTGCAGGCCGAAGGGTGCAACGCGCTCGGCATGTCGGGCGCCGACGGCAACGCCGTCACGGCCCGCCGCCGCGCCCCCCAGCCGATCGACTACGGCTTCGTGGGCGACATCGAGAAGGTCGATTCCCGGCTGCTCGGACGCCTGCTCGAAGCGGGCGTCACCCCGGTCTTCTGCGCCATCATGCACGACGGACAGGGCACGCTGCTCAACTGCAACGCCGACAGCGTGGCTTCGGCCATAGCCCTCGGCGCAGCGCAGATAGCCCCCGCGGAGCTGGTCTTCTGTTTCGAGAAGAGCGGCGTGCTGCGCGACCCCGATGACGAGACGACCCTGATCCGCGAGATCACCGCCGGATCGTACGCCGCGCTCAAAGCCGAAGGCGTCGTCAGCAAAGGCATGATCCCCAAGATCGAGAACGCCCTCAAGGCCGTCGCAAACGGCGTTCGGAGCGTCACGATCAAACATTCCGACAACCTGTCGAACGACACGGGAACAGTCATCAGATAACCCCCGGTTTCGGCAGTCCGCCCGGACCGCCGGAGCCAAAAAACAGGAAGAGCATGGATGCAAAAACGACGGAAGCGGTCGAACTGCTCAGGAGACTCATCGCAACGCCTTCGACCTCGCGCGACGAAAGCCGCACGGCCGACCTGCTGTTCGCCTTTCTTGAGGAGCGCGGCGCGGCGCCCGAACGGCTGCACAACAACGTCTTCGCCCGCTCCGCGGACTTCGACCCGGCGCGCCCCACCCTCCTGCTGAACTCGCACCACGACACGGTGCGCCCGGCGGCCTCCTATACGCGCGACCCGTTCACCCCGACCGCCGAAGGCGACCGCCTGTACGGTCTGGGCAGCAACGACGCCGGAGCTTCGGTCGTGTCGCTCGCCCGGACGTTCCTGACCTTCCGTGAACAGTCTCTGCCCTTCAACCTCCTGCTGGCCCTTTCGGCCGAGGAGGAGTGCATGGGCGAACACGGCATGCGCGCCCTGCTTCCGCAACTGGGAACGATCGACATGGCGCTCGTCGGCGAACCGACGGGCATGCAGGCCGCCGTCGGCGAGCGGGGACTGGTGGTCCTCGACTGCGAAGCCCGCGGCAAAAGCGGCCATGCGGCGCGCAACGAGGGCATAAATGCGCTCTATATCGCACTCGACGACATCGCGCGGCTCCGCAGCTTCCGCTTCGACCGCGTATCCGAACTGCTGGGACCGATCGGCATCGCCGTCACGCAGATCGCGGCCGGCACCCAGCACAACGTCGTGCCCGACTCGTGCCGCTTCGTCGTCGATCTGCGCACGACCGACGCCTACACCAACGAGGAGACGGTCGAAATCCTGCGCGGCGCACTGCGCTCCCAAGCCGCGCCCCGCTCAACGCGCATCCGCGCCTCGGCGCTCGACGCCGCACACCCGCTCGCACGCGCTGCGCAGGCCGCCGGACGCCGGAGCTACGTCTCCCCCACCACGTCGGACATGGCCCTGATGCCCTTTCCGTCGCTCAAAATGGGTCCGGGAGAGTCGTCGCGCTCCCACACGGCCGACGAATACGTGCTCCTCTCGGAGATCGGGGAGGGAATCGGGATTTACGAAGAATTCATCCGGCAACTCGCCGGAATCCTCTGACGCCGCCCCGCGCGGCAGGCGGCCGAATCCCCGCCGCGAAAGACACCCGCCCCGTGCGGAAGACAGATTTGCAAACGCGGCGCACCGCCGCAAACCACCGGCCGCCGGCAATACGGAGCCGGCACGAAATGAGAAACGAATACACACACGCTATGGCAACCAAACTTTGGGACAAGGGCTTCGAGCCCGACAAGATGATCGAGGAATATACCGTCGGCGACGACCGCGAACTGGACATGCGGCTGGCGAAATACGACGTCGAAGGGTCGCTGGCCCACATCGCCATGCTCGAAAAGATCGGGCTGTTGACCTCCGCCGAACTGGAGGAGCTGACCGCCGGACTGAAAGAGATCGCCGCCGAGATCGAAGCCGGACGCTTTGCGATCGAGCCGGACACCGAGGACGTCCACTCGCAGGTGGAGCTGATGCTCACGCGGCGGCTGGGCGACGCGGGCAAGAAGATCCATTCGGGCCGCTCGCGCAACGATCAGGTGCTGGTGGACCTCAAACTTTTCCTGCGCGACGAACTGCGCCAGACGGCCGACGCCGTAAAAACGCTGTTCGACCGGCTGCAAGGCCTGAGCGAACAATACAAGGAGGTGCTGATGCCGGGGTACACCCACCTGCAGATCGCCATGCCCTCGTCGTTCGGACTCTGGTTCGGCGCCTACGCCGAAACGCTCGTAGATGACATGCGGCTGGTTGCCGCCGCATGGCATATCGCCAACCAGAACCCGCTCGGCTCGGCCGCCGGATACGGCTCGTCGTTCCCGCTCGACCGCACGATGACCACCCGTCTGATGGGCTTCGAAACGCTCCACTACAACGTCGTGGCGGCGCAGATGAGCCGCGGCAAGAGCGAACGCGCCGCGGCCAGCGCCATCGCGGCCATAGCCGCCACCGTAGGCCGCCTTGCGATGGACGTATGTCTCTTCATGAGCCAGAATTTCGGCTTCGTGTCGCTGCCCGACAACCTCACCACGGGATCGAGCATCATGCCCCACAAGAAAAACCCCGATGTCTTCGAGATCATGCGCGGCCGCTGCAACCGCCTGCAGTCGGTGCCGAACGAAATCGCCCTGCTCACGGCCAACCTTCCGATCGGCTACCACCGCGACATGCAGCTGCTGAAGGACATCCTCTTCCCGGCGACGACCGAAATCAAACGCACCCTTTCGATGTGCGACTTCATGCTCGCGCACCTGAAAGTCAACGCCGGCATCCTCGACGACCCGAAATACGACTACCTCTTCACGGTCGAAGACGTGAACCGGCTCGTACTCGAAGGCGTTCCCTTCCGCGAAGCCTACAAACAAGTCGGCATGGCCGTACAGCGCGGCCAGTACCGCCCGACGCGCGAAGTGCGCCACACCCACGAAGGCAGCATCGGCAATCTCTGCACCGCCGAAATCCGCCGGAAAATGGAGCGCGTGATGGCCGAATTCGAATAACCGGAACCGCCGCAACAAAAAAAAGGATGCCCCGAAAAGGCATCCTTCTTTATTCCCCGGACCGCTTATTTGAGCGGTTTGTACATATCCGGCAGGTCGTCCTCGAAAAGAATCTGCTCCTTCCGGGAGAAATCCATAAAATCCTTCTCGGAATAGCACCCGCGGAAAGCGCTGAAATAGTGCCCGCCGTTTGCCGGGAAATCGCCGTTGCGCCACAACAGCACGAACGATACGGGCTCGTTCTCGATAATCTTGTAGAGCATCGACGTCCACCATTTCTTGTTGCAGTAGTTCGACTCCTCAGGATTGTTGTTCTCAAGACCCGTTTCGGTCAGCGCCAACGGTTTGTTCTTCGTATAGGCGATATTCTTCATCAGGCGGATCATCTGCAATCCCTTGTGGTCGTAGTCCGCACCGTTGCGGTCGTAAGCGTCGAGTCCCAGAATATCGACCCATTCGTCGCCGGGCCAGTATTCGAGGTAGGCGTCGCGCGAATTGAGATGGATCATATCGGGCGAATAGGCCCAGATCAGATTGTGCAGCCCCTTCACGTCGCGCAGGTACGAAATCGTGAACTGCCACAAGGCGACGAACTCCTGCGCCGTCGCATTTCCCTTGCCCCACCAGAAGCCGGAGCCGGTATGCTCATGCCACGGGCGGAAGATCAGCGGAATAGGCTCGCCTTCGGGCGACTTGAGGCTCAGCATGAAATCGGCGACCTTGTCGAGCCAGCCTTTGAACTTTTCGTGGTTCTCGCCGCCCGGAATGATCGAATAGACGGCGCGCGTCCCGTCCCACGAATTTCCGCCCGAAACGGGATTGGCGCAATGCCACGAAATCGTATTGACGGCTCCGCGTCCGAATGCCGCGATGATGTGCTTGCGCACTTCGGTGAACAGCTCTCCGTCGATATTGGTCTCCATGTCCAGCTCGATGTTGGAAAGCTCCCAGCCGCAGACTGCCGGGTGGCTGCCCGTCAAGTACTTCGTGTCCGAAAGGTCGGTGTCGTCGCCGGCCCACCATTTCCTGTTGTTGTCCAGACCGTACAGCGTCGGTATCTGCTGGCCGAACATCGTACCGCGCTCGGCCAGCACGAACAGATTTTCGTAGAGCGTCCGGGTAATGGCCGTGGCGCCGGCATCGACCATGGTCTTGGGGCCTTCGGGATACCCCGAAGGCGCGCGGCTCGGCACACCGTTCACCTCGGAACATCCGAGACCGAGGACAACAGCCATGCAGGCGCACGCAGAAAACAGCAATTTCTTTTTCATGTCGTTTTGAGTTTTAGGTTGAATTTATACGGATATTTTCTTCTGGGTGTAGAACGTCTTGAATGGACTGGGAGTCAAACCCTTTCCCTTCTTGAAGATCCGGTTGAAGTTGGAGAGGTTGTTGAATCCGCATTTGTAGGCGATCTCCGAAACGTTCTTGGTCGGGTTTTCGATCAGCATGCGCGAAGCCGCCCCAAGGCGAATGTCGTTGAGCAGATTCACGAAGCTCTTTCCGGAATGCCGTTTGATGAAACGCCTGAACGTCGGTTCGCTCATGTTCACGAGGGCCTTGACCTCGGCGATGGATATGTCCCGGTGGAAATTATCGTTCAGGAACTGCATCACCTTCTGGATGCGCGGCATGTCATAATTGACGTTGTTCTCGATCGACACGGAGCGCTGGGCGAGGATATGGTAATCGCTCTCGCGCGCCAGACAGTTGAGAAGCATCAGGAAGTTAAGCACCGAATCGAACCTGTCTTCGCTGCGTATCAGGTTCTCCACGATCGGCTCAACACGGGAGACCGTCTCTTCGGAGAATGCGATGCCGCGGCGCGCATACTCGAACATCTTCTTGATCGGATAGAACTGCTTCTTGTCGATGAACCCCGATTCGAACAGATCGGGAGAAAACTGCACGCAGACCTCATGGACATCGGCATTCTTCGAAAAATTGCCGTTCAGCCACGCGTGTTCGAGGTAGGAACCCGTGATCAGGACCAGATCCCTGTCGGATATTTCGCGGACGGAGTCGCCCACGATGCGGGTCGCCCCCCGCGCTCCGCACACAAGGTTCAGCTCGTACTCCTTGTGGATATGCACGGGGAAACAGAATTCGCGCTTGTAGCGGTCGAACACGACGAAACAGTCTTGTCCTGAAATAGGCGGTATCTCGGTCAATATGTCAGGATTGGGCATAACGAATCATTATTTGGGCCGGGAATCGGCCAGCGGATAAAACAGAATAAAGGCACATGTTCCCAAGGCGGCCAAAGCCGGGAAGACGCTTTGCAGACACCCTATAACCGTGAGCGCAGCCGGCGACTGGACGGCATTCGCTTCGAATCCGGCCAGCGACAGTATCCACGCCGTCGCGGCACTTCCGACCGCCCAGCCCATCTTCTGGGCCATCGAATAGGAGGAGAATATCAGCCCCGTATCCCGGCGGCCCGAACGCCGTTCGGCATAGTCCGCCGTATCGGCGGACATGGCCCAGAGCAGCGGCAACACCCCGCCGACGCTCAGGCTGATGAGCGCCTGCGCCAGAAGCAGCACGGAATAACCGCCCTGCCGCACGAAATAGAAGGCGAAGCTGAAAACGGCCGTGAGCAGCAAGGTGCCTACCAGCGTCCGCCGGCGTCCGAACCGGTCCGCGGCGAAGGGGATCAGCACGATGCCCGCAATGTTGAAAAACGGCCCCACGGCGAGGAACAGGGCCGACCCGGTCAGGGCGATCCCGGCGAACGACACCGTGCCGACAGTCTCGCCGGCCACGCAATACTTGAAGAAATAGATCGTCCCGCTCTCCCGGAACGCATTGAACACCTGAAGACATACGGCTGCCCCTGCAAGGATCAGCCACGGTCTGTTGTGCAGCAGGTCGCGCAGCGAGAGCAGCACCGGATGCCGCTCCGCCCGCACGGGCCGTACCCGCTCCCGCGTCGTTGAGAACGTCACGAAGAACAGCACGACTGCAAGCGCGGCCACGACGGCGACCGCCGCGGTCCAGCTCGCCGACGGCCCAGCCCACGGCCGGAAAGCCTTCACCAGCGCCTCGACCGCCAGCACGACCGCCATGCTGCCTGCGGCGGCGAAGGTCATCCTGAACGCGGCGAGCACCGTGCGTTCGTGCGGATCGGCCGACATGACGCCGAGCAGTGCGGCATAGGGCACATTGACCGACGAATAGACGATCATCATCAGCGAATAGGTCACGGTCGCATAGACCACCTTTCCGCCCGTTCCCCACTCCGGCATGTAGAAGGTCAGGACGCCCAACGCCCCGAAGGGCAGGGCGCCCCACAGCAGCCACGGCCGGAAGGTCCCCCACCGGCTGGATGTGCGGTCGCACAGAAGCCCGACGACGGGATCGAGCAGCGAATCCCAGATCCGCGTCACCAGAAACAGGACGCCGACCACCCATGCGTCGATGCCGCAGATGTCCGTATAGAAGAACATCAGGTAGACGCTGAAGAGCTTCCACAGCATCGAAGAGGCCGTATCGCCGAGTCCGTAACCGATCTTTTCCCTAAGACGTATGCCCATACGCTATCGCTTGGTTATCCGGGCGGCGAAACCGCCTCCGGGGAACATTTTCACATCGAACGATTTACCGGGAGCCAGCAGGAACTCCTCCCGGACATAGTCTTGGGCGATGCGCGCCGCGTTCTCGCCGTCGCGGAACAGCTCCACCGCATACGTCCCTTCGGGCAGCAGCGAGAGATCGACCCGCACCGTACGGCCGTCCCAGCCGGCAAGTCCCCCTACATACCACACGTCGCCGTGACGGCGCGCCGTCACGATATGGTCGCCGACCTCGCCGGCGAGCACTTCGGTCTCATCCCAGACGGTAGGCACGCCGGAGATGAAGCGCAGGCATTCGGGTTCCCGTCCGTAGGCCGACGGGGAGTCGCACAGCATCGCGAGCGGAGCATCGAACACGACATACTCGGCCAGCTGCCGGCAGCGGGTTCCCTGACTCATCGGCTCGGAATTCACCGGCCGGAAATTCGCTTTCGAGGCATTGCGCATGGCTCCCTGCGTATAATCCATCGGTCCGGCCATCATCCGGATGAAGGGCACCGTCACGTCATAGGTAACCTGATCGACCTCGACGGGCGACCATTTGACCTGCTCCAGCCCGTGCACGCCTTCGAAATTGATGACGTTGGGATAGGTCCGCTGGATTCCCGCAGGCTTGAATATGCCGTGCAGGTCGAGCAGCAGCCTGTACCGTGCGGCCGTACGGGCGGCATCGTAGACAAACCGGACCATCTGCTGGTCGTCCCTGTCCATGAAATCGACCTTGAATCCCTTGATGCCCATTTCGGAATAGAGCTTGCAAAGCTCCTCCATCTGCCCGGCGAACGGGAGGTAGCCGAGCCAGAGGATCAGCCCGACGCCCCGCTCTTCGCCGTACTTCACCAGCGCCGGCAGATCGAGTCCGGGAGCCGTCTCCAGCGGCGAATGGTGGTCGCGGCTCCAACCGTCGTCCAGAACGAGGTAGCGCAGACCGTTGCGGGATGCGAAATCGATGTAATATTCATAGGTAGGCTGGTTGATCCCCGCCGTGAAATCCACGCCGGAAAGTCCCCAGTCGTTCCACCACTCCCACGCGGCCTTGCCGGGTTCGATCCACGAAATATCGTCGAGCCGGCAGGGCGAAGCGAGCTTCCAGACCAGATCGTTGTCCGCGAGCCGGGCATCCTCCCGCACGATACTGAGCGCCCGCCACGGCAGCCGGTCTCCCGGCGCAAGGGAGGCTATGAACGGCTCGTACTCCTCGACCACGCCCTGCATGCGGTCGTAACCGCCCGGCACGACCTTCCGCGGAGAGGGCGCGAAAACGCCTTCGAGTTCGTCCGCGCCGCTTCGGTGCAGGAACATGCCCGGATAGGATTCGAGGTCGGCGTCCGTGATGCAGACGTTCACACCCCCGGCCGTCTGCACGAGCAGCGGCAGGAACGCCAAGCGGGCGGAGTCCATTTCGCAAAGCGGCGTACGGGTATAGGTGTTCTCGAACGACTGCATGAACTGCTCGCCGAAAGCCAGTCCGTCGTGCCTGCAAGGGGTGTCGCGCACATAGGGCACGAATGCGACGGCTCCCGGAGCGAACCGGAACCGGGCCTCTTCGCCCGCAACGAGCACCTCGCCGGGCTGACGCGCGACGAAGCGGTAAGCCACCGCGTCGTCATAGGCCCGGAACTCCAGCGAAAATCCCTCCCGGAAATCGATCACGATCCCGTTGCAGCGATCCTCCACCTTCCGCTTTTTATAAACAGGTGCGTCGTACACCTCGTCGATCCGGTAGCGCCGCACTCCGGCCACCCGGCTCCGCCGGCCCCAGCATTCGCCGGAAACGAGCCTGAGAGCCAAGGGCGAAGGCTTCAGAATCTGATTCGTATCCGATCGGACGGAATATACGATTCGATCACCGCATCCGATCGTGACGGTCAACGAACAATCGGGTGATTGAATCGTATAGGTTTTATCCCTGCACAAAGCGGCGGTCGGCAGCAGGAACAGAAGACAGAGAAAAAGGAAGAGTTTTTTCATAGGCCGGTTATTATCAGGTTATATACATGATTAACAATACATTGCATGTTAATCCGTGTGGTTTTAGGTAAAATTACATCGTCGAAAAGTATTTTCCAAGAGCCATGACACACTTCAATCGAATAATACAACAAAAAGATCACATAATACCAGCGAATCAACCCATACATATTCCGTTTCATCGTTTTTAATAATATTTAAAATTCGTATAACCCACTTTTCAGGGCCTTTTCATGCGCAAAAAAAGCGTCGGATTGATACGATCCGATCAAACTTTTTTGCTTTTCGAACCTTTCTATTGCAGGCTCGGACAAAACGATAATTTTGTTTTCGGCATATACACCCGATCAATCCAATCAAAAACCAACCTATATGCGAAGAAAACTCTACTATCTGACCGCGGGTCTGGCCGCCACCCTTCTTCTGGCCGCCGCCTGCAGTTCCGACGACACGGCCGAAAAACCGGTTCCGGAACCCGCAACCCTGACAGCCCCCACGCTGACCCTCTCGGCCGATGCCGTGCTGGTCGACCCGGAGCACTCCGACCAACCGGCCCTGCACGCCGAATGGACCGCCGCGACCGACGACGAGCAGACCGAGGTCGCCTACACGCTCTACGTCAACCTGACCGGCCGCGACATGTTCTCCGGTCCGGTCGTCATCGACAAGGGCGCGGCCCTGACACACGACTTCACTCACGGCGAGCTGAATCAGCTGCTTCTCAACACTTTCGATCTGGAAGCCGGCACCGAAGCGGCGGTGCGGTTCGCCGTATATGCGAAAAACGCGGACGAGGAGTTCGACGCCCAGCTGTCGGAGATCAAAAACTGCGCAATAACGCCGAAGACGACCTATCCGAACTTCCCGCCCTCGCTGATCATGGTGGGTGCGGCCACCCCGTGGCAGTGGGATCTGAACGCGGGCCTCGAACTGCCCGAAAGCCGCGAAGGCTCCCACCTGTATCAGGCCTCCGGCGTCGAGCTGCGCGTGCAGCCCATGAGCCTGAACAACGGCTTCAAATTCTACTTCTCGCGCAACGTCAACGACACGGACGACCCCCGTTTCGCCGCACAGGACCTTTCGGCGGAGACGTTCGGAAAGATCGCCGTATATAAAAGCGGTGAAGCGCAGTTCCAGCCGGGATCGTTCGGCTACGAGAACGGCGTTTACGACATCGAGGTAAACCTCGACACGAAGCTGCTCACCCTCACCCGCACGGGCGACCTGCCCGAAGCGCCGCTGCCCGAACAGCTCTACCTGCTCGGCGGCTGCTTCACATGGGGCTGGACGTGGGACGGCACGCAGCTCGCCAAGGCCGAAGAGGGCATCTACCGCGCCCGGAATATCGACATGACGTTCGGCGACAACGGCGACGTAGGCTTCAAGATGTTCACCGAACGCGACAACTGGGGCGTCTACTACGCCATGACCGACGACGCCACGGCCGACAACATCTCGCTGCAGCTTGTCACCGACACCGACGCGCCGCAGGTATACCCCGGCAAACTCGGCTACGGCAAGGGCGTGTACGACATCGAGGTAAACCTCAACACGATGAAGATGACGCTCACCGCGAAAAGCATCGACTACTCGACCGCCTATTCGATGACCGGAGAAGCCACTCCGGGCGGTTGGGAGAGCCGCACCTACCTGCCCAAGAAGGGCGACAACGAATGGGAAGCCACGGGTGTCGCCATGAATTTCGACGGCGATTACAAGGGATTCAAGATCTTCGCTTCGTCCGACGGCTGGTGGCCTTGGTACGGACAGACCCCCGACGCGCCGTTCGGCACGGTGATCCGCATCGACGATCAGGCCACGAGCGACGCCAAGGGCGACCCGCAGTTCTATCCGTCGCGCTTCGGGTATGCGTCGGGGACCTACACCATCAACCTGAACCTGAACACGATGACCCTCACCCTCACCAAAGAGAACTAGTCATGTACAAACAAACTCTGAAGGCAATTATGACATTATTTTTAGCGGGATCGGCGACGATCGGATCGGCCGCCAACGACACGATGCCGCTCCACTCCGGCTGGAAGTTCAGACAGGCGAACCGAAACGAATGGCATCCGGCGACGGTACCCGGCGTAGTCCACACCGACCTGCTGGACAACGGGCTGATCGAAGATCCCTACTATCGGCTCAACGAACGCGCCCTGCAGTGGATCGACAAGGAAGACTGGATTTACGAAGTCTCCTTCGACGCCGGAGCGCTGACGCGCGGCTACGAACACGTCCGGCTGGAGTTCCTCGGTCTGGACACCTATGCCGACGTCTTCCTGAACGAAACCCGGATCCTGACGGCGGACAACATGTTCCGCCGCTGGGCCGCCGAAGTCAAACCCCTGCTCAAGGAGCGCGGCAACGTGCTGCGCGTCTATTTCCACTCCCCGATCAACAAGGCCCTGCCGCAGTACGAATCCCTGCCCTATCGTTACGAGGCTTGGAACGATCAGGCGGACAACGGGGGACTCGACGGGAAAAAACTCAGCCCCTTCACCCGCAAGGCGGGCTATCATTACGGCTGGGACTGGGGTCCGCGGCTGGTTACGTCGGGCATCTGGCGTCCGGTAAAACTTCAGGGCTGGAACGAGCTGCGTCTGGAAGACGTATTCCACCGCCAGACGGAGGTCTCGTCCGAAGCCGCCCGTGTCGAGACGCAGGTGGAGATCGAAGCGGCAGCGCCCGTCGAAAACGCCGTCGTCACCGTCTCCGACGGCAAACGGGTGCTCGGTTCGCGCAGCGTGCAGCTCCACGCGGGCATGAACCGGGTCAGCGTCCCTTTCACGATCGACCATCCGGAACTATGGTGGTGCCGCGGCATGGGCGAACCGCACCTCTATACTTTCCGCACCTCCGTGGAGCTTGGCGGCCGTGTGCTGGCCGGCCACAGCGCACAGGTCGGGCTCCGCTCCGTCACCGTCGAAAAGAAGCCCGACGCCTACGGACGCAGCCTGCGGTTCCTGCTCAACGGCGAACCCGTTTTCTGCAAGGGCGCCAACTACATCCCCTGCGACTGCTTCCTGCCCCGCGTCACCCGCGAGACCTACGAACGCACGATCCGGGACGCGGTCGACGTCAACATGAACATGCTCCGCGTCTGGGGCGGCGGCATCTACGAAGACGACTTCTTCTATGAGCTTTGCGACCGCGAGGGCATCCTGATCTGGCAGGATTTCATGTACGCCTGCGCGGTCTACCCGGCCGAAGGGGCGCTGCTGGAGAACATGCGTCTGGAGGCCGTTGACAACGTCAAACGCCTGCGCAACCACGCCTGCGTGGTCTACTGGTGCGGCAACAACGAGAATCAGGATTCGTGGCTCAGCGGCTGGAAATACGACGTCGACAAAGTCGACCCGAAATACTCCGACATCATCTGGAAACAGTACGAGGAGCAGTATTACCGCATGCTGGCCCAAGTGGTGGCCGAATACGCCCCCGACATGGGTTACCAGCCCACCTCGCCCTTCTCGGACTACGGCGCGATGAGCAACGACCACGAGGGCGACCGGCACTACTGGGAGGTATGGCACGCCAAAAAACCCATCACCGAGTACAACCGCCAGCGCAGCCGTTTCTTCAGTGAATACGGGTTCCAGTCGTTCCCGTGTTTCGAAACGGTGAAGCGCTACGCGCCGCTGCCCGGCGACCAAGACATCACGTCGGAAGTCATGATGTCCCACCAGCGGGGCGGCGAGCACGCCAACAACCTGATCAAAAGCTACCTGCTGAACGAATACCACGAACCGCGCGATTTCGAGTCGTTCCTCTACGCCTCCCAGATCTTGCAGGGCGACGCCATCAAAACGGCGATCGAGGCGCACCGCCGCGACAAGGGCTACTGCTGGGGATCGCTCTACTGGCAGCACAACGACTGCTGGCCGGTAGCTTCGTGGTCGAGCCGCGACTGGTACGGCGTCTGGAAGGCGCAGCACTACTTCGCCCGCTACGCATTCGCAGACATACTGATCTCCCCGATCCTCGACGGCGGACGACTCGACATCTACGCCGTTTCCGACCTGCTCACTCCGGAGAAAGGCACCTTGTGCGTCCGGGCGGTGCGTCTGACGGGCGGCCGGACCGGGGAATTCGAACAGCAGATCGACGTCCCGGCCAACGCCAGCACGAAAGTCGCCGCCATCGACACGCGGACGCTGCTGAACGGAGCCGCTCCGGAGGAGGTCGTCATTCAGGCGACATTCACCGCTGCGGGGAAGACATACCGCAACAACTACTTCCTCGTACAGCAGAAAACGATGAATTACCCGAAAGCGACCCTGCACTGCAAGGTCGACCGGGCCGGCGGGGAGTACGACGTCACCGTCCGGTCGGACAACTTCGCGCGGGGCGTCTATCTGTCGGTCGAAGGCGAAACGGCGCACTTCTCCGACAACTTCTTCGACCTCATGCCGGGCGAAACGCGCACCGTCCGCGTGGCGTCGGAACTGAGCGCCAAGCAGCTTGCGCGGCGCCTGAAATCAATGTCGCTGGCCGACACCTATTAACCCCGAAAAACAGATACCCATGAAAAAAATACTTATCGTCATGTCAGCCGCCGCAGGTCTCGCTTTCGTCGGCTGCCGCCCGCAGAACCCCGACGCGCCGGCCGTGCGGGAGTTCATCCGCGACAACTGGCACACGACCGTCCAGCACTGCACCGCCGACACCGCCACGCTCATCGGGCTGCCTTACCCCTACACGGTTCCCACGGCCGGGGCGATGTTCCGCGAAATGTACTATTGGGACACCTTCTTCACCAACGAGGGACTCGTCCGGGACGGCCATCCCGAACTGGCCAAAGGCAATACCGACAACCTGCTCTACATGGTCCGCCGCTTCGGCAAGGTCTACAACGGCAGCAGGACCTATTACGAAGCGCGGTCGCAGACGCCCTACCTCTCCATGATGGTCGACCGCATCTACCGGCTGACCGGCGACAAGCAGTGGCTCGCCGACGCATACCAGACTCTGAAGGAGGAGTACGGATTCTGGATGCGGGAGCGCCTGACGCCCACCGGACTGAACCGCTACGGAAGCTCCGCATCGGACGCTCTGGTCGACGAATTTCTGGTCACCGGCGGCAAACGCCTCGGAACGGACCTCTTCGACAAGGGCTACACCCCCGAACGGCTCCACAAGCTGGGGCTCGACTTCGTCGCCGAAGCCGAATCGGGCTGGGACTTCAACCCGCGCTACGACCGCCGGTGTACGGATTTCTGCCCGCTGGACCTCAATGCCAACCTCTTCATGTACGAGGTGAACTTCGCCCGCTTCGCGCAGGAGCTGGGTCGTACGGACGAGATCCGGGAATGGATCGCCAAAGCGGAGCTTCGCCGGGCACGGATACTCCAATACTGCTACGACCCCGAAGCGAAACAGTTCTACGACTACGACTACGTCAACGGCCGGCGCTCCGACGTGCTTTCGGGAGCGGTCTTCGCGCTCCTCTACTCCGGCGCCGTACCCCGTGAATACGCCGGCGACATCGTACAGGCGCTCATTCCCCTACGGCATCGCCGCCTGCGAGGACAAGCCCTACGACTACCCCTACCAGTGGTCCTATCCCAACACGTGGCCCCCGGTCTGCTTCTATGCGGTGATGGGACTGGCCCGCTACGGATACGGCAAAGAGGCCGAACGCATTGCCGTCAAATGGATGAAAGCGGTCACCGAATCGTTCAAGACGACGGGCAACCTCTGGGAAAAGTACAACGCGGAAACGGGAACGACCGATGTCAGCAACGAATACGAGATGCCCGCGATGCTGGGCTGGACCGCCGGCACCTTCATCTGTCTGGACGACTATCTGGCTGGGGAGATGCAGCCCGACCCGCTGCCCTCGGAATACATGAGCTACTGACAACCAACAAAATAACAACCCTATGAAACCAAACTTACGAACCAACTTGGGCAGGTTCCTGCTGGGAGCCGTTCTTCTCTTGGCCGCCGGAACGGTCTGGGCCCAGCCCCAGAACATCCGGGGTAAAATCACCGATCCGGCCGGTCAGCCCGTCGCGGGGGCCAGCGTCATCGTCAAAGGGACGACCAACGGCACCTCCGCCAAAGCCGACGGAACGTTCGAACTCGGCGCCGCAAAGGGTGCGACCCTGCAAATCACGATGCTCGGCTACAAAACGGCGGAAAAGGAGGTCACCACGGCGACCTTCTACCCGATCACGCTCGAAGACGATTCGAAACTCGTGAACGAGGTGGTCGTGGTCGGCTACGGCGCCGTAAAGAAAAGCGACCTCACCGGTTCGGTGGCGTCCGTCAAAATGGGGGCGCTCGACAACCTCTCCTCCACTTCGGTCGACGGACTGCTTCAGGGCCGTGCCGCAGGTCTTCAGGTGCTGAACACTTCGCAGGATCCGGGTGCGGGAGCGATTATCCGCATCCGCGGCAACAGCTCGCTCGAAGGCTCCAACACGCCGCTCGTCGTAGTCAACGGCTTCCCGATGGGCGATGCGGGCAACCTCTCGCAGATCAACGTCTCGGACATCGAGTCGATCGAGATTCTCAAGGACGCCTCGGCATCGGCAATCTACGGATCGCGGGGCGCCAACGGCGTGATCCTCGTCACGACCAAGTCGGCCGCAAAGGGGCAGACCAACATTTCGGTCAAGCACCAGACGGTCATCAGCCAGCTCTCCGACCCGCTCGACATCTGGTACGACCCGATGCTCATGGCTCAGGTCACCAACGAGGAGCAGGTAAACGCCGGACTCAACCCCATCTACATCGGCCAGACCATCGGCGGCATCTATTATCCCTCGTTGCTTGAGATACAGAACGGCGAATGGGCCAATACCGACTGGCGCGACCTCTGCCTGAGAACCCCCGTCCTGAACAGCACGACGGCAGCCATCAGCAGCGCCAACGACCGCGCCTCGATCAACCTCAACGTCAACTACCACAACAATCAGGGATTGTACAAGAAAGACTCCTACGAGCGCATCAACGCCAACCTCGGCGTCACCTACAACCTCTACAAGAACCTGAAACTGACCTCCTACAACGTCTTCTCGATCACCAACCGCAACATCAGCAACGGACTCGAATACGGCCGCAACCCCCTTTGGCCCGTCTACGACAAGGAGGGCAACTACTATCTGGCCGGGGCGCAGGACTTCGGCCATCCGCTGGTCATTCTGGATAACGTGCTGAACAAAACCACCGGCCGCGACTTCGTCACCTCGCTGGCCGTAGACTGGGAGCTGGTCAAGGGGCTGACGATCCACTCGCAGCTGGACTACCGTTACCAGACCTCGGTCGGCGACGTGTACCGCGCCAGCAACACTTCGCAGGACGCCAACGACAACGGCGGCATCGCCCAGATCAACAATTCGTTCAACCAGAACCTCATGTCGGAGACCTACCTGACATTCAGCCGCACGTTCAACGAGAACCACGCCCTGACCGTCATGGCCGGCCACTCCTACAACTGGGACACGGGCCGCGGACTCTACACGACCGCCCGCGGATTCGTCAACGACGTCCTCCAGAACGAAAACATGAACGCCGGCAATCCCAACCTGCGCCAGATATACAACGACGGGTACTACCTGAGCAAGCTGCTCTCCTTCTACGGGCGCATCAACTACTCGCTCAAGGACAAATACCTGCTGACGGCCACCATGCGCGCCGACGGCTCGACGAAGTTCGGCAAAAACAACAAGTGGGGCTACTTCCCTTCGGGGGCCGTCAGCTGGAAGATGCACAACGAGCCGTGGCTCAAGCAATCGCGCTGGCTGAGCGAACTGAAGCTGCGCCTGAGCTACGGAGCCTCCGGCAATCAGGGCATCAGCAGCTACCAGACCCTCGACCGCTACGGCATGGAGAAATTCTGGCACAACGGCGAGTGGGCGACCGTGATCGGCCCCGGCTACGAGGTGGGCCGCACCGGCGCCAACAACCGGTACATGGTATGGGGCGGCATCGCCAATCCGGACCTGAAGTGGGAATCGACCTCGCAGCTCGATTTCGGCGTCGATTTCGCAGCCTTCGACCGTCGCCTGCGGCTGACCGCCGACGTCTACTACAAAAAGACCACCGACCTGCTGCGTGAAAAATACCTGCCCCTGCCGTCGAGCTACGACAAAATATGGGTCAACGACGGCGAAGTGACGAACAAGGGCTTCGAGGTGAGCCTCGAAGGCGACATCGTCCACACGAGGGACTGGAGTTTCTCGGCCACCTTCATCTACTCGATGAACCGCAACAAGGTCGTAAGCTTGGGCGACGCCATTTCGAGCGGTCTCTCGCAGGATTACCTGACGGGCTTGTACTACGAAGTGACCGGCGAACCGATCTCCATGTTCAACCAGAACGCCAGCATCTATGCGGTAGGCCATCCGATGAACGTATTCTACGGCTACCGTGTCGACGGCATCATTCAGGAGGGACAGGACCCCGGATTCATCGACCCCGACGGACTGAAAGACCGCCCCGGCGAGCTGAAATACGTAGACCTGACGGGCGACTACGCCATCACGCCGGAGGACCGGTGCATCATCGGCGACCCCAATCCCGACTTCACGGCCAGCCTGAACCTCTCGCTGCGCTGGAAGAACCTCGACCTCTCCGTATTCCTCTACGGCGTCTACGGCAACGACGTACTGTACAACAACTATACGTTCAGCCCGCGCGTCAAGGCCAAGCGGTGGACTCCGGACAATCCGACCAACGATTTCCCGCGGCTGAACAACGCCCGGCAATACTGGCTGTCGGATTACTTCCTTCAGGACGGCTCGTTCCTGCGCATCCAGAACATCACCCTCGGCTACAACCTCCACTTCAACCGCAGGTTCCTCAAGGGCATGCGCATCTACGCCAACATAGACAACGTACACACCTTCACCAAATTCGACGGATACGACCCCGAAGTGGGACTCGACGGCATTTACTGGGGCGGATACCCCAAACTCCGCAAATACACCGTCGGTATCGACCTTAACTTCTAATTCTGACAAGCCATGAAAAAGATCATATTCACGCTCGCTGCGGTCGGCATGCTTTCGGCCTGCTCGCTGGACGAGACCCCCTACGGCTTCTATTCGAGCGACAACTTCTACAAGACGGAGGAGGATGCCGAATCGGGCCTGATGTACGCCTACAATGCATTGAACTACCTCGAATACCTCCGCGGAATCTGGTATCTGGGCGACATCCCGACCGAAACGATGTATCCCAAATCGGACGAGCCGGGCGACATCCACATGCTGCAGCAATGGACCGTCAATTCGGAAACCGAGCTGACGATGTACTACTTCAAATACTGCTACATCGGCATCAACCGCGCCAACACGGTCATCGAACGCGTTTCGGGAGGCAATCTGAACGAGACGGTGAAAAACCGCGTCGTCGGCGAGGCCCTGTTTCTGAGGGCATGGAACTATTTCAACCTCGTCCGGGCCTACGGCCGGGTTCCGCTCTACACCGAGCCGCTCTCGTCGCTCGAAGAGACGACGCCCCAGATGGCCGAGTCGATCGACAAGATCTACGACCGGATTCTGGAGGACCTGCTCGCGGCCGAAAAGATGCTCACGGTAAACAAGGTCTTCGGCCGCATCGACAAGGTCGGCGCGCAGGCCCTGCTCTCGAAAGTCTACCTGACGCTCGCGTCGAGCATCGCCTGCAAGGCTCCCGGCTACGCCTCGGCGCCGCGCAACGCCGACGAAATGTACACGCAGGCCGCCTACTGGTCGCGCAAGGTGGTTTTCGACTATAAGGAGACGTACAACTTCGACAGCGACCTGCGCAGCATCTACGACGTTACGAAACCCGACGGACCGGAACACATCTTCATCATGGGCATCGACCGCAGCGGCACGCACGAAGGCATGTATTCGAAAATCCCGCTCCAGTTCCTGCCCAACAACGGCTCCGCGCCGATTTACATCCGCTACAGCGACGGCAGCCTCCAGAAGGGCAACGGCAACGGCTGGGGCGTCTTCCTGATCGAGGACAACTTCGTGGAGAAGACCTTCCTCGCCACCGACAAGCGGCGCACAGAGCTGATCCACAAGGACATCTACGACCAGACCGGCAAACTCGTCACCCCCTCTCCCGTTCGCGGCTACTTCTCGGCCAAATACGTCGATCCCGACTTCATCGGCGAACGCACCAGCGCCCGTCCCTTCCTGATCCGCTATTCGGACATCGCGCTCGTCTTCGCCGAAGCGGCCGGTCCCGACGAAGGACTGGCGCTGGTCAACGAAATCCGCCGGCGCGCCGGAATCCCGGAGCTGCCGGAGGGCATGAGTCTCGCCGAATTCCGCAAAGCCGTCATTCAGGAGCGCGCCCTCGAACTGGCGTTCGAAGGCAACCGCCTCTACGACCTGCGCCGCACGGCGTCGGTCACCGCTACGGTTCCCGAAGCCACGAAACTCTCCGAAGAGCAGGCGGCCTTCTACCCGATCCCGCAGCGCGAACTCGATTTGAATCCGAACGTTAAATAGACACTACGAAGATGAAAAAATACCTCATACCGACCGCCCTTCTGCTTGTCACGGCCCTGTCATCGTGTACGAAGACCATCGACGAGGACCTTTCCGGCAACGAACGTTCGCTGCTCGAACTGCGTGTCGAAGGACAGATGGGAACCGCCATCATCGACCGCGACGGCAGCCGGGCCACCGCAACGGTCTATATCCTCGAAACTCCCGGCTTCGCCTACGACCGGGTTCCCGTCAAGGGAATCGTCGTCTCGGAGGGCGCCAGCGCCAGCGTCGGGAACGGCGACGTGCTCAATTTCAGCAACCCCGAACGCCGGGCGCGCATCACCGTGACCTCCCGGTCGGGACACAGGCTCGACTGGTGGATCTACCTCGAAACCTACGATCCGTTCTTCCTCGGCACATGGCGCATCGTCGATGTCAAGCTGGCGTGCAACCAGCGGGTCAGCGGCGTCGGCGACGGAGCTTGGACGACGCAGCTCAGCAGCGGCGAATTCGGCACCTACGGACTTCCCGAATACGACGACCGGGTGACGATCACGCTCGGCGAGATCTCCGACAACGAACTCACCGGAACGCTCGTCCATTCGGCCGGCGACGACGGGGCGTACGGCAATTTCTGGGGTGTCTACGCGCCTTACAGCGTCGAAGCCCCGCTGGACATGAACCCGCGTCTGCGTCACCTGCTTCCGCCGGGCGAATCGCAGTGGACCCTCGACCTGACCACCAACCAGATGAAGATCACGCAGAACAACGTCTCCTCGACCATGATCTTCGGCACGGAAGGCAACAACCGGCTTTTCCGCTTCCTGCTGCCCAGCGCCGCCGGAGAACCGGGACGCGACTCGTTCTACGACAACATGTGGCGCAGTTCGACGGAACTCTTCTACGTCATGTATAAGGTCGGCGACTGACCGCCGCACAAACCGATAAACGGGGGCTGCTTTCAAAAGCAGCCCCCGTTTATTTCCGATCCGGACGTTCGGCCCGGAACCGGCATTCGCCCGGCGATTTACTTGATACGCTCGTAATATTCGCGCGTGCGGGTGTCTACGCGGATCTTGTCGCCCGTGTTGATGAACAGCGGCACGCGGACCGTTGCGCCGGTATTGACCGTGGCGGGTTTGAGCGAGTTGGTCGATGCGGTATCGCCCTTGATGCCCGGCTCGGTGTAGGTCACCTCCATGTCCACGATCGGGGGAAGCTCGGCCGAAAGCACGGTCTCCTTCTCGGTGTGGAACATCACCTCGACGATCTGGCCGTCGGCCATCAGGTCGTAGTTGGTGATCAGGTCCTTGTCGATATTGATCTCCTCGAAGGTCTCCGTGTGCATGAAGTGGGCGCCCAGATCATCCTCGTAGGTGAACTGATAGGGACGGCGTTCGACGCGTACGGGTTCGATCTTCGATCCTGCGGAGAAGGTGTTGTCGAGTACGCGGCCCGATTCGAGGTTCTTGAGTTTGGTGCGCACGAAAGCAGGGCCTTTCCCCGGCTTCACGTGCTGGAAATCCACGATCTGGAAGGTCTTGCCATCCAGTTCGATGCACATACCGATCTTGATGTCAGCTGTAGTTGCCATAAGGTATTCTGTTTAGATGTTTTTCGAGGTCGCAAAGTTACGAAAAAAATCCGTAAATTCCTATTCGCCCCATTCATAGTGCTCCGCATCGACGCCGAGCAGCGCCACGGCGCGGTCGGCGACCGTGCCGCAGAGGGCCTCGACGTCCTGCGCCCCGGCGTAAAACGAAGGGCATGCGGGCAGAATCACGGCCCCGGCTTCGGTCAGCGCCGTCATGTTGCGCAGGTGGATCAGCGACAGGGGCGTCTCGCGCACCACGAACACCAGCCGCCGACGCTCCTTGAGCATCACGTCGGCGGCCCGCTCGATCAGGCTCTGCGCCGCACCGGCCGCCACACGCCCCACGGTGCCGACCGTCGAGGGCACGACGACCATCGCGTCGTAGCGGGCCGAGCCGCTCGCCGGCGGCGCGAACAGATCGTCGTTGCCGAAGAGCCGGATACGCCCATCCTCCGGCAGCACGACATCCTCGTGCGCCAGCACTTCGCGGGCACGGGCGCTGCATACGAGCGCGATCTGCGACACTTCGGACAAGCGCAGCAGCCGTTCGAGTGTCAGCCGGGCGTAAATACCGCCGCTGGCGGCGGTTATGGCGACGACGATCTTCATGTCAGAATTCGATGGCTTTGCATTTCAGCCCCATCTGTCTGATTTTCTCCAGCGTGCGGGGCAGGGCGTAGCGCATGTTGCGGAAGGCTTTCTCGCTGTCATGAAACACCACGATAGCCCCCGGCGCCAGATACTTCGTCACGTTCCTCAGGCAGGTCCGGGGCGAGAGGTTGCGGTTGTAGTCGCGCGAAATGATATCCCACATCACCAGCTTGTAACGCTGCCCCAGAAACCGCGCCTGCGCCGGCGTGATCCGCGCATAGGGCGGCCGGAACAGTTCGCTATGAATCAGGTCGTTGGCAAAATCCACATCCTCCGTATAGCGTTCGAGACTCATGCCCCACCCCTTCTGGTGCGAATAGGTGTGGTTGCCCACCTTGTGTCCCGCATCGACGATGCGCCTGAACAGGTCGGGATACATCTCGACGTTTTTTCCCAGCACGAAAAACGTCGCTTTGGCATCGTACTTGTCCAGTGTGGCGAGAATCCACTCGGTAATGCCGGGAGTCGGTCCGTCGTCGAACGTGAGGAACACGCCCTCCGGGTCGTCGATCTCCCAGATCAGGTCCGGCATCAGCCGGCGGATTATTTTCGGTGGTTTTAAACGCATGGTTTCCTATTCCGGACCAAGCCCGCGCAGACCGCGACAGCGGCGAACCGTTTCGTCCGTGCCGGTCCGGGCGGGGAATTTATCATCCTGCAAAAATAGTGAAAATCCGCGCTTTTCCGAAAAATTAGCTATATTTGTGTGTAGAATCAACTTACGACCGGCTATGAAAACGTTTTTCCGCATTGCCGCAGCCGCGGCCCTTTTCGCAGCGATGACGGCCTGCGACGCATTCCATTCGCTGACAAAATCGCGGCTCAAAACCGCTCAAGGCTCCCCCTACGAGCTGATCGTCGTCTGCCCCCAGCAGGAGTGGACGGGCGAGCTGGGCGACACGCTGCGCTCGATACTCACGGCTCCGGTTCCCTACCTCAACCAGACCGAGCCGCTGTTCGACGTGCTCCGCGTCACCGAACGGGGATTCACGGGCATGGTCGCCGACCACCGCAACATCCTCAAGATCGTCGAAGACCCTTCGCTCGCCGCGACCAACATCGCCGTCCAGTACGACGTGACGGCCGAACCGCAGATCGTGCTGACCCTGCAGGGTCCCGACGACAAGGCGCTCACCGACTACCTCTCCGAGCACCGCGAAAGTCTGGTGCAGGTGCTCGAAAAGGCCGAGCGCGACCGGGCGGTCAAATTCGCCGAAGCCTTCTCCGAACAGCGCGTCGCCAAGGCGATAAAGAGCACGTTCGGGGTCGACATGACCGTACCGAAAGGCTATGTGCTGGCCGCCGACGAGAAGGATTTCCTCTGGGCGCGCTACGAATACCCCACGGCCAGTCAGGGCTTCTTCATCTATTCCTACCCCTACCGGGGCAAGGAGTCGCTCTCGCCGGGCGCCCTGCTCGCGGCGCGCAACGAATTCGCCGCCCGCATTCCGGGTCCGTCCGACGGTTCGTACATGACCACCTCCGAAGCGTTCGAACCCGACTACCGCATGTTCCGCATGGAGGGACGCCTGTGGTGCGAGCTGCGCGGTTTCTGGGATGTCCACGGCGACTTCATGGGCGGCCCGTTCGTCAGCTACACGACCGTCGATACGGCCACCGGCCGCGTCCTGACCATCGACTGCTACGTCTACTCGCCCAAAAACCACAAGCGCAACTACGTGCGCGGCGTGGAGCACCTGCTCTACCTGCTGAAATTTCCGGAGCAGCCCCGGCAGTAACCCCGCCCGGCGGTCCTCCGCACCGATGAAGAAACCCGTATGCAACAAATTCTGACATACATTTTTCTGATTATCTATTCGGTCACCATCCTCGGCATCATTCTGGTCGTCATCACCGACAACCGCAATCCGCTGAAGACGCTGCCGTGGATCATCGTGCTGGTGCTGGCCCCCGTCTTGGGGCTGATCTTCTATTTTTTCTTCGGCCAGAACCTCTCCAAACAGCGCATCATCTCGCGCCGGACGCGCAAGCGCATCACCATGCAGCTCGAAGAAGCCGAGCACACCGACGGTCCCGGCCTGCCCGAAGAGTACCGCCCGCTGGCCGCCCTGCTGACCAACACGAGCCACTCGATCCCGCTCTACGGCAGCCGGATCACCACCTACACCGACGGGCGGTCGAAGATGGAGGCCCTGCTGACCGAAATCGCCTGCGCAAAGCACCACATCCACATCCAGTACTACATCCTCAACGACGACGAAACGGGCCGCCGCCTGCGCGACGCGCTGATCGCAAAGGCCCGCGAAGGGGTCGAGGTGCGCATCCTCTACGACGACGTGGGCAGCAGCGGGGCCAAAAAATCCTTTTTCCGCAGCATGCGCAGCGAAGGCATCGAGGTCTACGCCTTCCTGCACGTCAAATTCCCGCTCTTCACCAGCAAGGTCAACTACCGCAACCACCGCAAGATCGCCGTCATCGACGGCTGCGTGGGCTTCCTCGGCGGCATGAACATCGCCGACCGCTACGTCCGCGGCACCCGGTGGGGCACATGGCGCGACACCCATTTCCGGATCGAGGGCAGCGGCGCCGCGGGCCTTCAGGCGTCGTTCCTGAGCGACTGGTCGGCGACCACCAAGCAGCAGATCGCCGCGGCGGAATACTATCCCCCCGCGGCGCGTTTCACCGACAACATCATGCAGATCGTCTCCAGCGGCCCCTTCGGCAAATGGCGGACGCTGCTGCAGGCCGACAGCTACGCCATCGCCCGCGCCCGGCGGCGGGTGTGGATCCAAACCCCCTACTACCTTCCGTCCGACGTCCTCAACTCGGCGCTGCAGGAGGCCGCGCTGGCGGGCATCGACGTGCGGCTGATGCTCCCCGCACGCTCCGATTCGAAGGTCGTGGATCTGGCGACGCACTCCTACCTCGACGACATGATGAAGGCCGGCGTAAAGATACTCTTCTACATGCCGGGATTCCTGCACTCCAAACTGCTCATCATCGACGACATGCTCTCGGTCATCGGCTCCGCGAACATGGACTTCCGCAGTTTCGAACACAACTTCGAAGTCAACGCCTTCGTCTACGACGGGGAATTCACGGCGCGCATGGCCTCCGTCTTCGAAGAGGACCAGTCGCGCAGCCATCCGCTCACCCCGGCCGAATGGTTCCGCCGCCCCCGGAGCCGCCGCGTCGCCGAATCGCTCATGCGGGTCTTCTCGCCGCTGCTGTAAACGCGCTGCAGCCAACAGCGCATACCAATACGCCGCACGCGAATACAGACGCATGCGGCCGGACGATTTTTCCCGACATCAGGATTTCAGGAGGTCAGATTTCGACGATTCCGTTGCGGATGGCGTAAACGACCAGACTGGCGGTGTTCTTGCAGCCGGTCTTTTCGAGAATGTTAGCCCGGTGCTTGTCCACCGTGCGCTTCGAAATAAACAGCTCGTCGGCGATCTCCTGATTCGACAGTCCGCGGCACACGGCCACCAGAATCTCGCGTTCGCGGACCGAGAGCTGCTCGTCGGGCACGTCGTCGCGCGTGCGCATCCGCCCCGTGAGCGATGAAAGCAGCTGGGGGCTGAAATAGCTTCCGCCCGACATCACCGCGTCGATGGCCTCGATCACGTCGCCGATGTCGGAATCCTTCAGCAGAAATCCCCGCGCCCCGGCCTGCACCATGCGCGAATAATAGCTCTCCTCGCCGAACATCGAGAGGGTGATGATCCGCAGATCGGGCCGCCGGGCCAGCGCCCGTTCGGTGGTCTGCGCCCCATCGAGTCCCGGCATGGCGAAATCCATGAAGACCACGTCGGTCTCCAGTCCGGGCAGCATCGCGAGAAACTCCTCGCCGCTGGCGGCTTCGCCCACGACGCGGCACCCGGCGCAGCGTTCGAGCAGCCCCCGCAGTCCGTTGCGGAAGAGCGAATGATCGTCTACGAGTACTATTTTGCGTTCCATGATTCTACCGGTTACGGCGTTTGCGCTTCGGGAGCGCCGGTTCCTGCTGCGTATTGACCCGGATCGCGGCGCGCATGCCTTTGCCCTTGGCGCTCGAAATGTCGAAGGTCCCGCCCAGCGAATTGATGCGCGACGAGATGTTCGAAAGCCCCATGCCGCAGTCCATCATCGCCTGCGGATTGAACCCGCGCCCGTCGTCCGTATAGTCGAGAGCCAGCTCCGAGCCGTTCTGCGACAGCGACAGGTTGATCGACGTGCAGGCGGCGTGCTTGAGCGAGTTGTTTATCAGCTCGCAGATCACGCGGTAGAGGATCACCTCTATATCTGTATCGTAACGCTCCGTGCGGAGGTTCGTCGTGAAGCGTATCTTCGCGTCGTGCATCGCCGCGCTCTTGTCGATGAAGTTCTGCACGCCGCGCGCCAGTCCGAAATCGTTGAGCACATGCGGCGAGAGGTTGTTCGATATCTCGCGCAGCGAACGGATCGCCTCGTCGATCACATAGGTCGTATTGTCGATGATCTCGCGCTGGTCCGCAGAGCGCTCCTCGCGCGAAAGCACCGAGAGCGACATCCGGGCCGACGACAGCAGCGGGCCGAGTCCGTCGTGCAGCTCCTTCGAGAAGCGCGACCGGGCCTTCTCCTCGGTGCGGAGCACGGCCGTGAGGATGCGTTTGTTGAGCAGCTGCCGCTGCCGGTTCAGACGGTCGATGTATTTGAACAGCTTGTGGGCGTACATGACGCCGATCGACAGACATACCGAGACCACGATCCCCAGATAGCCGAACCACCAGCGCGGCACGTAGTGCCCGCCGGCCATCAGCAGCTGCACGAACCGCTCGACGGAGAGCAGCGAAAAGCCCACGATGAAGAGAATCCACACCGAGTTGTACTTGGTGGCGCGTACCAGCCGCAGGGCGTAAGCCGTGGCGAGGGTCTGGACGATGATCGAAATGACGAGCAGGATTTTGATCAGCATAGGCCTGACTATTTACTTTACTGCAAATATACGATTATTTCAGCACTTCGGCAAGCGCTCCGAGCTGACGGTAATCCGTCAGGTCCACCTGCACGGGCACCACCGAGACGTAACCGTGCGACAAGGCCCATTCGTCGGTGTCCTGCGCCTCCGGCTCTTCGTTGACGAAGGCTCCCGTAAGCCAGAAATACTCCCGGCCGCGGGGATCCTCGTGGCGGTAGAACTCCTCGCGCCAGAAGCCGCGATTCTGGCGGCAAAGACGGATGCCGCGCAGCTCGTCGGGCCTGCCGACCGGAACGTTCACGTTCAGACAGAGCGGCAGCTCGATCCTGTTTTCGAGCACGCTGCCCACGATCCGCCTGCCGTACGCCACCGCCGCCTCGAAATCGGCGTCCTCGCCGTGGTCGTCGAGCGACAGCCCGACGGCGGGACAGCCGTAGAAGCTGCCTTCGATCGCCGCGCCCATCGTCCCCGAATAAAGCACGTTCACGGCGGAGTTGGAGCCGTGGTTGATGCCCGAAATTACCAGATCGACGCGCTCTTCGCGCAGCAGGTAATCGAACGCCATCTTCACGCAGTCCACCGGCGTGCCGGAAAAGGCGTACACCTCCAGCCCCTCTTCCTTCCGCACGCAGCGCAGGTACAGCGGGTTGTACATCGTGATGGCTTGGCTCATGCCGCTCTGCGTCGTTTCGGGCGCCACCACGACCACGCGGCCGAAGCCGCGCGCGACCTCCACGGCCGCCGCAAGTCCTTTCGAATCGTAGCCGTCGTCGTTGGTGACAAGTATCAGTCTCTCTTCCTTCATATCTCAAGTTTATCGCAAAGACAGCATAAACCGTTCTCAAATGCGTATCCGCACAAAATTTTGCCGGATTCGACCTGCCGGCCCGGCGTCTGTCTCCCCGCAAAGATAGTGAAAGGCGGGCGACAAAACGAAAATTTGTTTCCGATTTTGTCCGTGGCGCACTTTGTTTCGTCCGAACCGCACCTTGTTGTCCGCGTCGTCCCGTTGTATCCATGCCGTCCTGTTGCGTCCGTAGCGCCCCTCCCGTTATGCATGCCGCCCCTTGTTTACCAAAACCGCCTCCCCTCTTGTCGAAGCCGCCCCTGTTGTAGCCATGCCGCCCCTGTTGTAGCCATGCCGTCCCCCGCTTTACCAAAGCCGTCTCCCGTTCCGCCCGAACCGTCCCCCGTTTTCCGTAAAGACAATGATAAATCGCGTCCCGAAACGATATTTTTACGCCCCGTTTGCGCCGAATGAAAAAAACTTCGTATATTTGCACTCCCTTTCGGGGCGTATATCAACCTCTTTCATTGGGTGCCGCGCAGTTGCGCAGGAGGGCGGGGACGGCTCAGGCGGTCCGAAGCCGCGGACGCAGGATTATGGATCAGGGTATCCGTATGGTAAGCCGGGCACAGCGGGAATGTTGGGTGCGAAACACAATAATTGTTGCAACAATGAACAAAGACGCAATCATCAAGCTCGTAAACGAGCAGATGTGGGCAAAGACGGATGCCGATGTTCCGTCGTTCAAGGCCGGTGACACGATCACCGTATCCTACAAAATCGTCGAGGGTAGCAAGGAGCGCGTGCAGAGTTTCCGCGGCGTAGTTATCCAGATCAAGGGTTCGGGCAAGACCAAGATGTTCACGATCCGTAAGATTTCGGGCGGCGTGGGCGTGGAGCGTATCTTCCCCCTCTACTCGCCCCACATCGACAAGATCGAGGTCAACAAGGTCGGCGTAGTACGCCGCGCACGTATCTACTACCTGCGCGATCTGACCGGCAAGAAGGCCCGCATCAAGGAGAAGCGCATGACCAGCGCGGACAAGAAATAATCCGGACGGTCAGCAAGAAAAACAGGGAAGCTCCGGCTTCCCTGTTTTTTTTATTGCCCGCGACGCCCCGTTCCGTTTTCATTCCGCCCCTTCGCTTCGTCCTTTCTCTTCAACCGGCTGTTCTTTCCATTCCGTCCCGCAGTCCGTCCCTCTCAGGCCCGCAGTCCGACGCCCACGAGCGCATCACTTATTTCTTATTTATAGCCGCCGTCTTTCAGTTCGGGCTGCCTTTTCTCTTATCCGCCGTCTCTTCCATCCGAAGCCGCCGCCCGTCCCCTTCAGCCCGCCCCGTCCTCCGCTTCTTATTCCGCCCCGCCATTCAGTTTCCTGCCCGACCTCCCCGCCACCTGCATCTCCCCGCCACCTGCATCTCCCCGCCACCTGCATCTCGCCGCCGCCTGCATCTCGCCGCCGCCTGCATCTCGCCGTCTGCGGCGGCTCTCCGCATCCGCATTCCTGCTCCTGTGCGGCCCCTTCTCCGCTCCCTGCTCCGGCCCATCCCGGCGCGCCATTCCGCCGGCCGGATTAAGCATTCCCTCCCTCTGCAAGCCCCCGCCCCCTGCAAACAACCGCCGCCCCTCCCCGGCTACAGCAAAAAAATCCCGGCGCCGCAAACTCGGCACCGGGATTTTTCGTTTTCCGACCGGAGCATCAGTCCACCGGAATATCCTTGTTGACGTTCTTCGAACCGATAAGCGCATAGTAGAGCATATAGGCCAGACCGGCTACGATCACCCAATAGCTCGTCAGGTAGCCTACGCCGCCCGTCAAATCGACGATGCCGTTTTGCAGCAGGGGAAGGATGCCGCCGCCGCAGACCAGCGCCATGAAAATACCGGAAGCCTTTTCCGTATATTTACCCAACCCTTCTACCGCCAAGTTGAAGATACCGCCCCACATGATCGAAGTACAGAGACCGACGAGCACCAGCAGCGCGGCACTCACCGGCACGTTGACCAGTCCGAAGCCCTCCGCGCCGTTGAAAACCGGCAGATTGACCGGCACGTTCGGCGCGAACATCGCGCCCAGCGTCAGCAGCAGACCGGCCGAAGATACGACCATCAGCATGCTTTTCGCCGACACCTTGCTGCCGATCATCGCGCCCAGAAGCCGGCCGACCAGCATCAGCAGCCAATACGTAGCGGCGACCGAACCTGCGATGGCCTCGACGTTCACGCCGCTGCCCAGCACATTCAGCTCAGGATTCTGCAGCCACTTCTGCAACACGTTAGGAACGCCGACTTCGACGCCCACATAGACGAAAATCGCCACGGAGCCGAGAATGAAGTGACGGAACGAGAGCGGGCTGTATTTGGACGTCTCGGCGACTTTCTTGCCCTCCGTCTTCTGGGTCTCCGGAATCTTCGTCAGCGCGATCACGATGAATGCGAATGCGAAAATGGCCAATGCGCCGTACATCAGCGGGAATACGTTGCTGATCTGCGCATTCTTGATACCCTCCGGAATCAGCAGGCCGGTCAGGATGATGACCGCCGTGCCGCAGAGCGAGTTGAACGAGCCGCCCGCCTGAATGAGCTGATTGCCTTTGTTTCCGCCTCCGCCGAGCTTGTTGAGCATCGGGTTCACGACGGTGTTGAGCAAACACATGGAGAAACCTGCGATGAAGGCGCCGAGCAGATAGACGCCGAAGCTCTCGACCGAGCCGGAGAGCGTCTGGATGCCGACGCCGGTAAAGCCGACGGCGATAGCGACCAGTGCGGTTTTCTTGTAGCCGTACTTCTGCAGCATGTTGCCGGCAGGATACCCCATGATCGCATAAGCGATGAAGTTCGCGAACACGCCCAACGTTCCCATCCAGTTGGGCACATTGAACTGGTACTTCAGAATGTCACCCATAGGTGATGCCAGATTCGTCACGAATGAGATCATACCGAAGAGGAAGATCATCACAATGATCGGCAAAGTGTAATTTTGTTTTTTCGTCTCCATTGAGTTTTATGAAATTTAGGTTAATGAGTTTTCCCGTTTACCGGTCCCGTTCGGCGATGTAGGCGCAGAGGTTCGCCAGCGCCGTACGGTAATCCGACGCCTCGTATTCCGAGAGCATCTCCACGGCCCGCGCGATATAGCTGCGCATCACTTCGGCGGCGAAGGTCAGTCCGCCTTCGTTCTCGACCGTACGCTGCAGGTATTCCACCGACTCCTCGTCGTCGTGACAACAGGCCAGCCGCCCCAGCAGTTCGGTGCGGCGTTCGGCCGGCGCCTTGTCCAGCACGGCCAGCAGCGGCAGGGTGATCTTGCCCTCGCGCAGGTCGTTGTTGGCGGGTTTTCCCGTATGCGCCGTGCGCGTGTAGTCGAGAATGTCGTCCTGTATCTGGAAAGCCATGCCCACGGCCTCGCCGAAGCGGCGCATCAGGGCCACCTTCTGCTGCGAAGCGCCCACGGCCATCGCCCCGGCCGAAGCGCTGACGCCGATCAGACACGCCGTCTTCTTATAGATGATGTCGAGGTACGCCTGCCGCGTCATGGTATGCTTTTCGGCGCACTCGCTTTGCAGCACCTCGCCTTCGCAGAGCGCCGCCATCGACCCGCAGACGTGCGTCACCAGATCGAACTGACCGCTCGTCAGGCCGATGCTCAGGTTGCGGGCCAGAATGTAGTCGCCCAGAATCACCGCCTTGTGCGACTGCCAGCGCGCATTGGCCGACGGCTTGCCGCGGCGCATGTCGGCTTCGTCGATCACGTCGTCGTGAATCAGCGACGCCACGTGAATCATCTCCACGAGCATGGCTGCCAGATGGACCCGGCGCCCCTTGGCCGCCTCCGCCACCGGCGAATTCATCGCGGCCGACAACAGCACCAGCAGCGGCCGGATGCCTTTGCCGCGCGACGACAGGGCGTAACGCAGCATGTCGGAGAGCAGTTCCCCCTCGGCCGTAAACTGACGATCGACGAATTCGTCGAACGCCTCCAGTTCCGCAGTCACGGGTTTGCGGATCGTATCGAGTGTAATCATAAAGCCTATTCTGTTCGCGGCAACGGACGCAACACGGCCCGGAGCGAAGTCCGATTCGGGAAATGCCCCGCACACCGGGTCGCCGCATATCTTTGGCAAAGATAGTGATTTTTCGCAATCGCCGCTCGTCAAGTAAATGTTTTTTCGTACCTTTGCGAAGGCTTAACACGTTCACTCAGACAGCGTGCGCCCCGGCGGAATGCGGACCGCACGCGGCTTCCGCCCTGAGTCTGCACGGTCTCCGGCCACCGGATAACGACTTGAAATATGGAATCTTCGAAAACGATCATACGCCGGCTGCTGCCGGCCGCGGCGGCCCTAGCGCTCTTCTTCGTGGTGAGCGCAGTCTACTTCGCCCCGCAGTTCCGCGGCGAGGTGCTGCCCCAGCACGACGTCATGCAGTACGACGGCATGGCCAAGGATATCAACGACATGCGCGAATCCACGGGCGAAGATCCCCAGTGGACGGGCCGCATGTTCGGCGGCATGCCCGCCTACCTGATCAACGTGGCCTACCCGGCGCAGCTCGTCAAGAACACCCTCGGCCGGATCGTCAAGATCATCGACACCCCCGCCGCCTTCCTCTTTTTCGCCATGACGGCCATGTGGCTCATGCTGCTGATCTTCGGCGTCAATCCGTGGGTGGGCGTCGTCGCGTCGCTGGCCTACGGCCTTTCGACCTATTTCCTGCTCATCATCGGCGCAGGCCACATCACCAAGATGTGGGCGCTGGTCTACGCCCCGCTGATGATGGGCGGCGCGTGGATGACCCTGCGGGGCAACATGTGGGCCGGAGGCGCGCTCACGGCGCTCACGGCGTCGCTCGAAATCGGCGCCAACCACCCGCAGATCACCTACTATTTCCTGCTGGCGATGGCCGCCTTCTGGATCAGCGAAGGCGTCACGGCCTTCCGGGAGAAGCATTTCCGGAATTTCGCGCTCCGCACCGCCGTGCTCGCCGCCGCGGGCCTGCTGGCCGTCGGCTCGAACTTCTCGCCCCTCTGGTACACGGCCAAACACTCCAAGGAGACCATGCGCGGCGGCTCCGAGCTGGCTTCGACCGCCGAGACGTCCAAAAACGGACTGGCCCTCGACTACGCCACGGCATGGAGCTACGGCCGCACGGAGAGTCTCAACCTGCTGGTTCCCGACTTCATGGGCCGCGAATCGGGCACGGCCTTCGCCCCCGACGGCGAAGTGGCCGCCGTGCTCAACGACTACGGACTGCGGGGCGCCGCGCAGCAGCTGCCCGCCTACTGGGGAACGCAGCCCTACACCGGCGGTCCGACCTACCTCGGCGCCGCGGCGATCTTCCTCGCCGCACTGGGCGTCGCGCTGGTCCGGGGCCGCAACAAGTGGTGGATCGTGGCGGTCTCGGCGCTGACGCTCCTGCTGGCATGGGGCCGCAACCTGATGTGGTTCACCGAATTGGCCTTCGACTGGCTCCCCGGCTACAATAAATTCCGCACCGTCTCGATGGCCCTCGTCGTCGTGCAGTGGACGGTTCCCCTGCTCGGCGCACTGGCGCTGATGCGGCTCTGGCGCGACGAAATTCCGCGCCGGCGGCTCTTCAAGGCCCTCGGCTGGGCCGCGGGCGTCACGGGGGGCCTCTGCCTGCTGCTGGCCGTCGCGGGCGGCTCGCTCTTCGACTTCGGCCGCGAAGAGAGCGCGGCGATGATGACCGAGCAGTTCCACCAGATACTCAAAGCCAACAACATGCAGGAGTACCTCGACCGGGGCATGGACGCCGAAATGGGCATCGCCACGGCCGACGCCATGGCCGCCGAACGCGCTTCGATGATGCAGGCCGACGCATGGCGTTCGCTGCTGATGATCCTGCTCGCCGCGGGCGGCGTGGCGCTGTTCGCCCTGCGCAGAATCAACAAATACGCACTCACGGCGCTGCTCGGCGCGGTGATGCTGCTCGACCTCGTTCCCGTGGACCTGCGGTTCCTCTCGCACGACGACTTCATTTCGGCGCGCCGCCGGCAGATCACGGCCACGGCCGCCGACAAGGCGATCTTGGCCGACAAGGATCCGGGCTTCCGCGTCCTCAACCTCACGGTCAGCCCGTTTCAGGACGCCACGACCTCCTATTTCCACCGTTCGGTCGGCGGCTACCACGGGGCCAAGCTGGCCCGCTATCAGGACCTGATCGACCGCTACCTGAGCTACCGCAACGACGCGGTGCTCGACATGCTCAACACCCGCTACCTGATCGTCCCCGGCGACGACGGACAGCCGCAGGCCGTGCGCCGCGCGACGGCCAACGGTCCGGCGTGGTTCGTCGATGGGATCGTCGCAGCCGACACCCCGCAGCAGGAGATCGACCTCTTGGGCAGCGTCGATCTGAAAACGACGGCCGTCGCCGCCCCCGCCGACAAGGCGTTCGCCGAGGAGTGGCAGGCGGGCGGACAGGCGGATACGACGCTCGTGCGCGGCATCGCGCTCACGGAGTACCGTCCCAACTACCAGAAATACGAATACACGGCCCCCGAAGAGTCGGTCGCCGTATTCTCGGAGATATTCTACGACCACGGCTGGACGGCCTACGTCGACGGCGAGGCGATGCCCGGCTTCCGGGCCGACTACATCCTGCGCGCCATGAAACTGCCCGCCGGCCGGCACACCGTCGAGTGGCGGTTCCGCGCTCCGGGCTGGGCCGCGGCCGAGGCCGTGACGCTCGTCTCGTCGCTCCTGATCCTGCTCGGCGCCGCCGCGGCACTGACATACTGTTTCCGCAAGAAAAAGGCATAAGACTATGAAAGACGACAAGAGACTTAAACGAAAAGTCCGCAACTCCTATATCGTATCGACCGTCAGCATCATGCTCGTACTGTTCCTGCTGGGGTCGGTAGGCTACCTGATGGTCGCCGCGATGAAGGTCGCCCAGACCCTGCAGGAGAGCATCGCCGTCACCGTCGAACTGCAAAACGGCATCTCGGACCAACAGCGCGAAACGATCAACAAACGGCTCACCGCCGAGGAGCTGGTCGCGACCGTCGCCTATGTCACGAAGGAGGAGAAGGCCGACGACGCCGAATTCCGCAAGATGTTCGAAAGCGAATTCGAGGAGATTCTCGACGAAAATCCGCTGCTCGACTCGTTCGAGCTGACCCTCACGGCCGAGTCGGCCGACAAGGAGCTCCTCGACGGCTTCATCGCCTCCGTCTCCGGCATCGCGGGCGTCGAGCGGGTCAGCTATCCCGCGCTGATGGCCGAGCGGCTGCACGCCACGGTGGGCAAAATCCGGCTCGTCCTGCTGCTTTTCGGCGGCGCGCTGCTGATCATCTCGCTGATCCTGCTGAGCAACACCATCCGGCTGGCGATCTTCTCGAAACGCTATCTGATCAACACAATGAAGCTCGTCGGAGCTACCAAGTGGTTCATCATGAAGCCCTTCCTCGGCAGCAGCATCACACAGGGCATACTGGCCGGACTGGGGGCCTCGCTGCTGTTCGGGCTTTCGGTCTTCGGACTCAACGAAGCGGCCCCCGAACTGACGACCATCGCCGAGAGCGGCAAAATCGCCGTCATCCTCGGCGCGATGATTGCGGGCGGCGTCGTCATATCGGGACTCTTCACCGTCGCGGCCCTCAACAAATTCGTCAACATGAAGTCGAACAAGATATACCTTTATTAAATGAAAAAAGCGAATAAGAACACCCCTGCGGAGCAGGAACCCCCCAAAATGCCGCTTACCCGCCGCAACTACGTCCTGCTGGCGATCGGCTTCGCCGTGATCCTGCTGGGCTTCGTGCTGATGGCCGGCGGCGGCAGCGATTCGCCCGACCAGTTCAACTACGCGATGTTCTCATGGCGCCGCATCACGCTGGCCCCGATTCTGGTGATCGGCGGATTCGTGATCGAAATCTACGCCATCCTGAAAAGATACAAATAATTCACGCAACCCAAGGTCCGGCATTCGCCGCGACGACTCATAACCCCGCTTATCCGTAAATGGACACTCTACAAGCCATCCTGCTCGGCATCGTGCAGGGCATCACCGAATTTCTGCCCGTTTCGAGCAGCGGCCACCTCCAGATCGCCAAAGAGCTGCTGGGCGTCGAGCTCGAAGAGAACCTCACCTTCGACGTGGCGCTCCACGCCGCCACCGTCCTGAGCACCATCGTCGTACTCTGGAGCGAGGTGTGGCGTCTCCTGAAGGGTCTCTTCTCGCGCCGTTTCAACGCCGAGCAGGCCTACGTGCTCAAACTCGTGCTCTCGATGATTCCCATCGGCTTCGTCGGCTTCCTGTTCAAGGACCGGATCAACGCCCTGCTCGACGCCCCCTATATCCTCGTGATCGTGGGCGCCATGCTGCTGCTGACGGCCGCACTGCTGGCTTTCGCCTATTACGCCAAACCCCGCCAGAAGGAGACCATCTCCTACCGCGACGCCTTCATCATCGGCCTTGCGCAGGCCTGCGCCGCCATGCCGGGCCTTTCGCGTTCGGGCACGACCATCGCCACGGGCCTCTTGCTGGGCAACAAAAAAGCCGCCGTGGCGCAATTCTCGTTCCTGATGGTGCTGGCTCCGATTCTGGGCGAGACGCTGCTCGAAGCCGTCAGCGGCGACCTCACGGCCGGCGTGGCCGCCGGTCCTCTCGCCGCAGGCTTCCTCGCCTCGTTCGTCACGGGCTGTCTGGCCTGCAAATTCATGATCGAAATCGTCAAGCGGGGCAAACTCATCTGGTTCGCGCTCTACTGCGCCGCCGCGGGCCTCGTATCCATCCTAAGCTATTTCTGTTAATGAAAGAACCGATCGACCTGCGGGGTCTCAACTTCGAAGAGGGTTATATCGCCGTACTGGACAAGCCCCTGCGCTGGACCTCGACCGATGTGGTCCGCAAAATCAAATTCACGCTGCGCCGCCTCGGCTACCGGAAAATCAAGGTCGGCCACGCCGGCACGCTCGATCCGCTCGCCACCGGCATCCTGCTGGTCTGCATCGGCCGCGCCACCAAGATGGTCGATGCGCTGCAGGCCGAGGAGAAGGAGTACGTCGCCGACGTGATGCTGGGCGCCACGACCCCAAGCTACGACCTCGAACACCCCGTCGACCGGACCTTCCCCACCGAACATATCACGCGCGAAAAGGTCCTCGAAGCGCTCTCTTCGCTCACGGGCGAGCGGCTTCAGGAGCCCCCTGTTTACTCGGCCAAGAAGATCGACGGCACGCGCGCCTACGAGCTGGCCCGCGCCGGCGAGGAGGTCACGATGCGCAAGGCGACGGTCAACATCTACGAACTGGAACTGCTGGAGTACGACCTTCCCCGCATCCGCATCCGCGTGCGGTGCAGCAAAGGCACCTACATCCGCTCGCTGGCCCACGAAATCGGACAGGCGCTCGAAAGCGGCGCCCACCTGACGTCGCTGCGCCGCACCCGCAGCGGCGGCTTTACGCTCGAAAAAGCCTTTGAATTCGAAGAATTTCTCAAAAAGTTGGAGGAACTTGAAACAAAATAGACTTTTTTGCGTATAGAAAATAATCTGTTTTGTTTTTAAGACGTAAAAAGAGTATTTTTTCACCATGAAATTATCACAATACGGGTACGAATTCGCCCCCGAAATGCTGGCGAAACATCCGACGGAAAACCGGGACGACTCGCGCCTGATGGTCATCAACCGCGCCAAAGGCACCGTCGAACACCGCATCTTCAAGGATATCATCGAGTATTTCGACGAAAAGGACCTCTTCGTCTTCAACGACACCAAGGTCTTCCCGGCCCGTCTGTACGGCAACAAGGAGAAGACCGGCGCCGAGATCGAGATCTTCCTGCTGCGCGAGCTGAACCGCGAACTGCGCCTGTGGGACGTGCTGGTCGATCCTGCGCGCAAGATCCGCATCGGCAACAAGCTCTACTTCGGCGACGACGACCTGCTGGTTGCCGAGGTGATCGACAACACCACTTCGCGCGGCCGCACGCTGCGTTTCCTGTTCGACGGCTCCTACGAGGAGTTCAAGCAGGCGCTTTTCAGTCTGGGCGAGACCCCGCTGCCCAAGTGGGTGCGCGACAAGGTCGAGCCGGAGGACGCCGAGCGCTACCAGACGATCTTCGCCCGGCACGAAGGCGCCGTGGCCGCCCCGACGGCCGGCATGCACTTCTCCAAGCACCTGATGAAGCGCATGGAGATCAAGGGCATCGACAAGTCCTTCATCACGCTGCACGTCGGTCTGGGCAACTTCCGCACGGTGGACGTCGAGGACCTCTCGAAACACAAGATGGATTCCGAGCAGTTCTTCGTGACGGACGAAGCCGCCGAAGCGGTCAATTCGGCCAAACGCGACGGACACAAGATCGTCGCCATCGGCACCACCGTCATGCGGACCGTCGAAACGGCCGTCTCGACCAACGGCATGATCAAGCCGATGGAGGGCTGGACCAACAAATTCATCTTCGCGCCCTACGAATTCACGGTGGCCGACGCCATGGTGACCAACTTCCACCTGCCCTACTCCACACAGCTGATGATGGTTGCGGCTTTCGGCGGCTACGAAACGGTCATGAACGCCTACAAGGTGGCCAAGGAGGAAGGATACCGATTCGGCACTTACGGCGACGCGATGCTCATTCTTTAAGATTTTTTCACTATCTTTGCAAAACAGATAGCGGCCGTTTCCGCCAAGCCCGGACCGCTCCGGCCCCGTCCGGAGCATACAAGGCGGCGAAAACGGAAGTCCAAAGACAAAACACTCGAACCATGGCAAATAAGATTCTGTACGTCTGTCAGGAGATTACCCCGTATCTTCCAGAGACGGAAAGCTCCGGACTTTGCCGCGCTCTCACGCAGGCGATGCAGGAGCGTGGGAATGACATACGCACGTTCATGCCGCGTTACGGCTGCATCAACGAACGCCGGCACCAGCTCCACGAGGTGATCCGCCTGTCGGGCATGAACCTGATCATCGACGACAACGACCACCAGCTCATCATCAAGGTCGCGTCCATCCCCGCAGCCCGCGTACAGATCTATTTCATCGACAACGACGACTACTTCTCGCGCAAATTCGTGCTGACCGACGAGGAGGGCAAGGCCTTCCCGGACAACGACGAGCGGGCCATCTTCTTCGCCCGCGGCGTGCTGGAGACGGTCAAGAAACTGCGCTGGACCCCGACCGTCGTCCACTGCCACGGCTGGTTTTCGAGCGTGATTCCGGTCTACCTGAAGCGGATTTTCGCCGACGACCCCATCTTCCGCAACGTGAAGATCGTCGTTTCGCTCTACGGCGACGGTTTCCCCGGCGAACTGGACAACGCCTTCGGCAAGAAGATCGCCGGCGAAGGGGTCAAAGATAAAAATCTCGCAATTCTCGACACCCCGTCATACGAAAATCTCTGCCGTTTCGTTATGGAGTATGCCGACGGTGTGGTCGCGGCATCCCCGGATGTCGAACCGAAGGTATTGGAGATCGCCCGCGCAAGCGGCAAGCCGATGCTCGAATACCAGTCGCCCGAAGCAGCGGACTTTTTCGACAATTACAACCGATTTTATGAAGCATTGCAATAATTTCCGCCGCATGTTCCGCGCCGCCGCCGTTCTGGCTGCGGTCGCTCTCATGACGTTCGCGGGCTGTACCAAGGTCGACGACACGCTGGGCTCGAACCTCGTGCCGGACAACCAGCAGATGAAGGTGGGCTACACGACGCTCGGCGCCCGGACGCTCGCGGGGAAACTCGATGCGGCCAAATACGTCGAGACGCGTCTGTTCCAGAGCGACTCGCTCAAGGCGTCCAACATCTCCTACGGCTACATGGGCTCGATGCTCAGCGACACGTTCGGACTCCGCACGGCGGGATTCCTGACCCAGTACCTCAACGTCTACAAGGTTAAGGAGGGCTATTTCGGCTACCGCCCGATCTTCGACTCGGCGCAGATCCTGATCACGATCACCAGCTACGGAAACGATACGCTCACGCCGCAGAAGTACAACGTCTACGAAATCAAGAGCAACAAATACCTGACCGAGAAGCCGGTCGCCGCGGGTAAAACCGAGCGCGACACGGTCTTCTACCTCAACTTCGACCCCGTCAAGGAGGGCGTTATCGGCGCGGACGACGAGCCGGTCTTCACCTTCACCTTCCCCGACGGCGAGACGACGGGTCCCGCCACCACGGCGGTCACCATGAACACGACTCCGGCAACCCAGAATTTCATCGACCGCCTGATGCTCCAGAAAGGTTCGGGCACCGCCTACGAAGACGACTACTCGATCTACAGCACCGACAGTCTCAAGCAGTGGGTGGAGGAGTTCAAGGGTCTCTACATCGTTCCGGCCGAAGACCAGAAGGAGAAGGGCAAGGGCAACATCTACGCCACGGAGCTCGAAAGTTCGGGTTTCATGGTCTATGCGCGCAACCGCGTCGAGAGCGACCCGACGCTGATCAAGGATACGATCGGCATGGGCTACATATTCTACAATACGAGCATCTCCACGGAGTACGGCAACGTTTCGGTCAATACGATCCGCCGCGACTACGGCATGGCGACCAGCGCTGACGCCAAGTTCGACATCGCCGACGCCAAGGAGGAGGCCGGAAAACCGATCACCGACCACCCGACCTACGACCAGATCTATGTCGAGGGCATGGGCGGCGTGGTAACCGCCATCACGTTCGACAAGCCCTTCTTCGACGCGCTGGAAGCCGAGATCGTCGCAGGCAACGAGGGCGCCCAGAACTTCAAGACGCTCGCCATGACTCAGGTCCGCATGTCGATCTACTTCAAGGGCAGCAATTACGACTGGACGAAGCTGACCGACATGCCGCATATGATCGGGGAGATGGACAAGTCGCAAACCCGTCTGGGCCTTTACACCAACTACAAGACGCTTTCGGCCATTCCCGACTACGCCTATGCCTACGAGCAGAACTACAGCACGACGCTCGCTTACGGCGGCTACATCAACCGCAGCCGCGGCTGCTATGTGATGGACATCACGGGTTACGCCCAGAGTCTGTGGAACAGCTACCGGTCCGCCAAGGCGGAACTCGGAGCGGACGCCCCGTGGGACGAGCTGAAGGAGAAGATCAAGAACCGCACGATCTATCTGGGTCCCGAAGCCTACAGCGTCTATACGACGACGTACAGCGTCCTTCAGGGCATGACGCCCGACGGCGTGACCGAGGAGGACGTTCCGATCAAGATCGACGTCACGTACAACCTGATCAAATAAGAGACAAACAGCCTGAAAAGCGAAACCTAAGTGTGACATACTTAGGTTTTCGCATTTCTGAAAAGTAACATACACGCATGCAGGAAAATTTAGTAATCGTCGAGTCCCCGGCCAAGGCAAAAACCATCGAGAAATTCCTCGGCAAGGACTATGTCGTCAAATCGAGTTTCGGACACATCCGCGACCTCTCGAAAAAGGACTTGGGAATAAACATCGGCGAAGGATTCAAACCCGTCTACGAAATCCCGGCCGACAAGAAAAAGGTGGTGGACGAGCTGACCAAGCTGGCCAAGGACAAAACGGTCTGGCTGGCGTCCGATGAAGACCGCGAAGGAGAAGCCATCGCATGGCACCTGACCGAAGTGTTGGGTCTCCCCGTTGACAAGACCAAACGTATCGTCTTCCACGAAATCACCAAGCGGGCCATTCTCGAAGCCATCGAGCAGCCCCGCACGGTCAACATGGATCTGGTCAACGCCCAGCAGGCGCGCCGCATCCTCGACCGTCTGGTCGGCTTCGAGCTCTCGCCCGTCCTCTGGAAGAAGGTGCGTCCGTCGCTCTCCGCAGGCCGCGTGCAAAGCGTCGCCGTGCGGCTCATCGTCGAGCGCGAACGCGAGATCATCGCCTTCCGTTCTACGCCCTACTTCCGCGTTGTCGCCCAGTTCCATGCCGCCGGCGATCCCGACAAAACGATCTTCAAGGCCGAGCTCTCGTCGCGCTTCGAGACCCGCGAGCAGGCCGAGGAGTTCCTCAACACCTGCATCGGCGCCACCTTCACCGTGGCCAAGGCCGAGGAGAAGCCCGCGCAGCGCTTCCCGGCGCCGCCGTTCACCACCTCGACGCTCCAGCAGGAGGCCGGCCGCAAGCTGGGCATGTCCGTCTCGCAGACGATGTCCGTCGCCCAGCACCTCTACGAACAGGGTCTGATCACCTACATGCGTACCGACTCGGTGAACCTCTCCAAACAGGCGCTCGCCCAGTGCAAGGAGGAGATCACCAAGCTCTACGGCGAGAAATACTCGTCGTGGCACAACTACAAGACCAAGACCAAAGGCGCTCAGGAGGCCCACGAGGCCATCCGCCCGTCGTACATCGAGAACCACACCATCGAGGGCACGCCCGCCGAGAAGAAACTCTACGACCTGATCTGGAAGCGTACGGTCGCTTCGCAGATGGTCTGCGCCGAGTTGGACCGCACGACGGTCGTGATCGACATGTCCGGCTCGTCGCAGCAGTTCGTCGCCACGGGCGAAGTGGTCCGTTTCGACGGTTTCCTGCGTCTCTACTCCGAGTCCACCGACGACGATCAGGCCGCCGAGAGCGGCGAAGGCCTGCTGCCCAAGATGACCGCGGGCGACCGGGTCGTTTCGACCCAGATCACCGCGACGGAGCGCTTCACGCAGGCCCCGGCCCGCTATAACGAGGCATCGCTGGTCAAGCGGCTCGAAGAGCTGGGCATCGGCCGTCCTTCGACCTACGCCCCGACCATCACCACGATCATCAACCGCGGTTATGTGGTCAAACAGAACAAGGAGGGCCAGAAACGCGGCTACGTACAGCTCACGCTCACGGGCGACAAACTCACCTCGAAGAACCTCACGGAGAACTTCGGCAAGGAGAAGAACCGCCTTTCGCCCACGGACATCGGCATGGTCGTGAACGACTACCTCGAAACGCAGTTCAAGCCCATCATGGACTACAATTTCACGGCCAACGTCGAGAAGGAGTTCGACCGCGTGGCCGACGGCGACATCACTTGGGACACGATGATCCACGACTTCTACGGGCCCTTCCACCAGATGGTCGATACGGCCATCGGCACGCAGACCGACAAGAAGAGTCAGGCCCGCATTCTGGGCAACGATCCCAAAACCGGACATGTCGTCAAGGCCCGCATCGGCCGCTACGGCCCGATGGTCGAGATCGAAGGCAACGAAGGCGAAAAGGGACGCTTCGCGTCGCTCAAGAAGGGCCAGCTGATCGAGTCGATCACGCTCGAAGAGGCGCTGGAGCTTTTCGCCCTGCCCCGCGACCTCGGCGAGCTGGAGGGCGAGCAGCTCTCGGTCGGCATCGGCAAATACGGGCCCTACGTGCGCCACGGCAAGTCGTTCGCCTCGCTTCAGAAAGGCGACGACCCCTACACGCTCACCTACGAGCGCGCCGTGGAGGTCGTGCGCGCCCAGCAGGCTGCCGCAGCCGCGGCCAACACTCCGCTGCGCAGCTTCCCCGAAGATCCCGACATGCTGGTCAAGAACGGCCGTTACGGACCCTATATCGCCTACAAAGGCAAGAACTACCGCCTGCCGAAAGGCGCCAAGCCTGAGACGCTGACGCTCGAAGAGTGCCGGAAAATCGTCTCTTCCTCGAAGAAGTAACCGAACACCAATACCCAAACAGCACAAGCGATGAAAAAATTCCTGCTGACAGCCCTTGCGTTCTGCACCGCCTTCGCGGCCGCAGCGCAGACTCCCGCCGCAACCGAGCCGGAGGGATACCGATTCACCGACGTCAGGCTGATCCCCATGACCCCGGTCAAGGACCAGCACCGCAGCGGCACCTGCTGGTGCTACTCGACCCTCTCGTTCCTCGAAGGCGAGATCCTGCGCGCCGGCGGCCGTCCGGTCCACCTCTCCGAGATGTGGATCGTGCGCCACACGTTCATGGACAAGGCCGTGAAATACGTCCGCATGCACGGCGAGATCAACTTCGCCGAGGGCGGCGCTTCGCACGACGTGACCGAAGGAATCAAGAACCACGGCATCGTACCGCAGGAGGCCTATCCGGGCTTCAACTACGGCACCGAGAAAGCCGATTTCCACGAACTGTCGCTCGTGCTGAAGGCCTACCTCGACGCCGTGATCACAGCCAGCGGCAAATCCTCGGACAAAGCGCTTTCGACGGCATGGAAACGCGGCTTCGACGCCATCCTCGACGAGTATTTCGGCCGGATGCCCGAAACATTCACCTACGAGGGCAAGGAGTATACGCCCCGGTCGTTCGCCGCATCGCTGCCGATCGACATGGACGACTACATCGACATCACCTCCTTCACGCATCATCCGTTCTATACGCAGTTCATCATCGAGATTCCCGACAACTGGATGTGGGGCACGGTCTACAACCTGCCGCTCGACGAGATGATGACCGTCATCGACAACGCGCTGGCCAACGGCTACCCCGTATCGTGGGGCACCGACGTGAGCGAGAAGGGTTTCAGCCGTACCAAAGCCATCGGCATCATCCCCGAAGCCGACCTTGCGAACATGGACGGCACCGAAGCCGAGCGCTGGGGCAAACTGACCCAGAAGGAGAAGGACGATGCGCTCTATAAGTTCGACAAGCCCGGCAAGGAGCTTAGAATTACGCAGGAGATGCGCCAGCAGGCGTTCGACAACTACGAGACCACCGACGACCACGGCATGGTCATCATGGGCACGGCGACCGATCAGGCCGGCAACCGCTACTTCAAGGTCCAGAATTCGTGGGACGTACGCCCGCCCTACGACGGGTTCTGGTACTTCTCGCGGCCGTTCGTCGAGTACAAGACCACTTCGATCATGGTCAACAAGAACGCACTGCCCAAGGAGACCGCCAAGCGGCTGGGTCTCAAATAGCGGACGGAGCAGTCCCGTGAAACAAGCCGACCGTACGAAACGGCGGAACAATTCAGCGGAGCGCTCCGATACCGCAGTCCGCGGAACAGTTCCGGGCCGGCCGCCGGCAGGCCCGTTCAGCGGGAACAACCCGGCGGGAACAAACTGCTGAAATCCGGCGCACTTCACCCTGCATCCCGGATGCAATCCAGCCCGCCCCCCGCGGAAACCCAAAATAAAAGAGTCCCGGCTTTGCGGCCGGGACTCTTTCGTATATCGAAGTTTTAATTTGTTGTCTCAAAAAAGGGGAGCCTTACATCGCTCTCAGTTTGATGCTCTCTCCCAACAGAACCATAGCGGTACGGAACCACGCATTGATCTTCGCCTTCATACTAAATAATTTTAAATAATTCTTAAAATATTTTATCATCTAAGATGCGACAAAGGTAATGCCCGGAAAACAAACTTCCAAACATTTTTATTAATATTTTTTAAGAATTATGTAAATTTTTTAAATAACGATTACCCCTCGATTTCCAGTCCCAGAAGACGCGCCAGCTCCGAAGCCTGCAGCGCACTGACTTTCAAACCTTTCAGCTCGAACGATCCGGTATCGCCTACCCGGATTCCGCGAATATCCGAATCGACGAACGAAAGCCCCTTCAACCGTGTCCGACTGAATTCCGCCATCGTAAGGTCGCAGAGCGAGAACTCCACACGTTCGAACCGGCATTCGTCGAATCCAACGCTGCGCATCGTTCCGCCGGCAAAACGGACGCCCCGGAATTTTCCCAGCGTAAAATTGGCGAATTCCATCTTGCAGCGTTCGAAAACGACATGCTGCCACGTCCCCTCCGAAAGGTTGGCGCCGACCAGCTTGCACTCCACGAATTCGACCCGCTGGAAACTGCATCCCGACAAATCGGCGTTCGAGAGATCGCAGTTTCGGAACGTGACGTCCGTAAAATGAGAACCCTGCAACACGGGCGCCGGGAAAATGCAACCCGCAAACACCGACGACTGCACCCAGAAATGCTCGCGCATCAGCGGGGGCAGGGGCACGCTGCGGAAAACCGCATCGGACACCTCCTCTGCGGTCTGCAGCAGAGCGGCGTCGGTCTGTTCAACCGGATTCGGCGAAGGTACGGGGCGTGTAATTTCCATGCAGTTCAATAATGATCCGACATCATCGGGTCCGGCAAATTTCCGATCCGGCAACCGGGCCTATCGGGCAATCAGCGTGTCCGGCAATCATCGGGCCGGACAGCAAACGGATCCCACAGCCGGACAAGTCCCACAGTCGGACGGGCCGGCACCGGTCCCTGCAAAGATAGAAATTTATCTCCGTATCGGGAAACCCCGAACGCCCTGAATGTGTCCATTTTGAACATTGGCGAAAAATTGCTATCTTTAAACCGCCTTCAACCTCACTTTTAATGGAAAAGGGATATAGGATCTTCCTAACTGTCAGCCTGTTGCTGACGATATTTACGACAACGGCCCAAACCACCGACACCTCGAAAGACAATTTTCCTTCGACTCAGGAGGCTCTGTCCCGGATCGGCGCGGCCGAAGCGCGGCCGGGCCGCCAGCCCGCCGACACGGCGGCGCTCACGACACCCGCCCAGCGCAAGGGCTTCATCCGCCGGATCATCGACTACTACAGCCGCTCGAACGTGGACCGCACGTTCGAGAAAAAGATCGACTGGAGCATCGCTCCCGGTCCCAACTACTCGTCCGACGTCGGCTTCGGTCTGGGCTTCCTCGTCGCCGGTCTGTACCGTCTCGACCGCACGGACTCGGTGACCGCTCCCTCCAACATCTCGATCTACGGCAACATCACGACCCAAAAATTCCTGCTGCTCCGCTTTTCGGGCGACAACATCTTCCAGCACAACAAACGGCGTCTGAGCTATTCGGGAGCCTTCGTCTACTTTCCGGGCGCATTCTACGGCGTGGGCCACAAGGCCGGAAAAGAGGGTTACGCGCAGGACCTGACCACGACGATGGGCATTTTCCGCATCTCCTACTGCACGTCGCTCGTCGGACGGTTCTACATCGGCGTCAGCGGCGGCATCGACTACACCGGCGCCAAATACAAGTCGAGCGGCATGGGAGAGTACTTCACCGCAATCGACAACCACGAAAAGGAAAAACCCGGCGGTCAAATCGGCGAACTCTACGATTTATATAAGGACAACAAACGTTACGACCCGGAGAAACAGGACCCCTTCTCGAACTTCATCGCCGCCACGGGCGACAAACCGAACGCCTTCAACACCAATCTCGGCATTTTCGCGCAGTACGACACGCGCGACGTGACCTTCAACGCCTCGAAAGGCATCTTCATCAAGGCCGAAGCCAAATGGTATCCCCAGTGGCTGGGCAATACGCGCCGTAACTTCGGGCGTTTCACACTGACGTTCGACTTCTATCAGAAACTCTGGAAAGGCGCCATCTTCGCCTACGATCTCTATGCCGACTGCACGGCGGGCACCCCGTCGTGGCACATGTACGCCAAGCTGGGCGGCATGGAACGCATGCGCGGCTATTACGAGGGGCGTTACCGCGACAAACGGCTCGTCGAGACGCAGATCGAACTGCGGCAGAAAATCTACCGCCGTCACGGCATCGTGGGCTGGATCGGCGGCGGTCAGGTCTGGGGCACCGACAAATTCCGGTGGGACAATACGCTCTACAGTTTCGGCTGCGGCTACCGCTTCGAATTCAAGAACCGCATGAACATCCGTCTCGACTACGGCTGGGGCGTCTACGGCAACCACAACCTCCCGTGGGACCGCAAACGCTCCTCGGCATTCCTCTTCACCGCTTCGGAAGCCTTCTGAGACAACGGCAATCCGGCCACTCTCTTCCGGCAGACGCAGCAAATCCCGACTCCATCCCACAAGCAACCCCGCAGGCAGCCCCTCGGTCCCTCCGGCCTTATCCTCATCCGCTCCGGCAATCCTAACCCCGGTTCCGCCCCCGCATTCCCCTCGACTTCCAGCTTCAGCCGCACGGCTCCCAGCAGGATTTTAGAGGATTATTATCGGGTACACGCCCCGAAACTACAAAATATATACAACGATAAACCCGTCGGCGCGCTTAAGCGAAAGCCGCAGCGGCTCCCCGTCCGCGATACGCCCCACGACGACTCCGGCTTCGAAATCGACCGCCTCGACATGCAGGTCGTAGAGCATATCCAGCCCCGGCCGCCCGGCATATTTGTACAGGGTCTCCTTCGCGCACCAGACTGCGGCCGGCAGCAACGGATCGTCAGAAAGCGCCCGCTCGGCAGGCGACATGTAACGCGACGCGGCGCGGCTGAAATCCCGCGATTCGGGTTCGACATCGACGGCGCACGGCGCATCCGATATGCAGACCGCCACCCGGCCCGGACAGTGCGAAACCCCGATATGCACCTCGCGCCCCCGAATGACGGGCGCCCCCGCCTCATCATAGGCGATCGACACGTCGTCCCCCAGCTCGCGGCGTACGACGGCACGCCATGTCAGGAATTCCCTGCGGCGGCGTTCGCGCAGAAACTCCTGCGCGGCGGCCCGCTCGCCGGGCGTCACCCGCGCAGCGGCTTCCGCCTCGGTCATCGGCGGCTCGATGAAGAGCCCCTTCGTCATGCCAGCAAATCTACACGGATTTTGTCGATACGGTGCCCGTCCATCTCCTGCACCGTAAAACGGATGTCGTGCGACGTAAAGACGTCGCCCTTGCGGGGGAAGTCGCGCTTGAGTTCGAGCATCAGCCCGGCCAGCGTCTCGGCCTCGCCCTTCACGTCGTTGAAAATCTCCTCGTCCAGCCCCAGCACCCGTTCGAAGTCGCCCAGATGGCTCTTGCCGTCGAAGATGAAACATTTCTCGTCGAGCCGCGTGAAGAAACTTTCGTCGGCGTCGCTTTCGTCCGAAATCTCGCCCACGATCTCTTCGATGATATCCTCCAGCGACACCAGTCCCAGCGTCGAGCCGTACTCGTCCACGACGATCGCCATATGGATCTTATTGGACTGGAAGTCGGCCAGCAGGTCGTTGATCTTCTTGTGTTCCGGCACGAAATAGGGCTTGCGCACCAATTGCTGCCAGCCGAACTCGCTGCCGTGGTTGATGTAGGGCAGCAGGTCCTTGACATAAAGCGTTCCCTTGATGTTGTCTATGTCGTCCTCGTAGACGGGGATGCGCGAAAATCCCGACTCGATAATGGTCTTCTTGACCGTCTCGTAATCGTCGGTTATGTTGAGCACCGTGATGTCCACGCGGGGCTTCATGATCTCCTGCACCTCGGTATTGACGAAATTGACGATTCCCGACAGCATCACATGCTCCTCAGGACTCGAACTCTGGGTCATGTCCACCGCGTCGGCCAGCTCGTCGAGCGAAATCTCGCTCTTGTGCGAAGCCTTCTCGCTGATGCGGCTGCTCGTCCGCACCAGCGCATAGGAGATCGGATAGAAAATCCACCGCAGCACCGTGAGGGGCCGCGCGGCGAACTGCGCGAAGCGCACGGGAATGGTCTGCGCCAGCACCTTGGGCAGTATCTCGCCGAAGAGCAGCAGCAGAAAGGTCACCAGTACGGTCTTGAAGAGGAATTCGAACCGCAGGAAGGTGAAAACCGAATCTATGATGCTCGACGTGAGGATGACGATGCAGATATTCACCAGATTGTTCACCACGAGAATTGTCGCCAGCAACAGGTCCACGTTCGTCAGCAGGCGGAGCACCGCCTCGGCCGACGCCGTCGTGCGTTTGCGCAGGCGGCGTATATCGTTGTGCGACAATGAAAAAAACGAAGTTTCAGCGCCCGACACGAGCGCCGAAACGCACAGCAGGCCCAGCGTCACCGTACACAGTACGGCGATATGGGCCGAAAACCCGTTAAACGTAATCCACGAAGTTGTAGTCTCCTCCAAACCGGCGGTCTATTAGTTAATCAAAAAGCGATCCGCCCTGCGCATCCTGCTGCGCCTGCTGGCCGGCATCGTTCTCCTCCTTCAGCACCTCCTTGCGTCCGCCGGGCATCTGCACGACGAATTTCGAGTTGCGCGACTGATAGGCGGGCTTGCTCAGCAACAGTTCGATGTTGCTGTAACGCGTCGATTTCGCCCCCAGCATCACCTGTTCGGGCGGCCGCTGCACGGCGGCCTTGGGCGGTACGACCGGCTTGATCGGCTCCAGCACGAGAGCCACCGGGTCCTTCGCCGGCTCGACGCTCCGCACCGGAGGAATGATCTGCTTCATCGTCCCCGCCGCCGATACGTCGCCCGCGAATCCCGTGGCCACGACCACCAGCTCGATGGCGTTGCCCAACTGGGGCTTCTCGCTCGTACCCCATATGATATTGGCGTTGTGAATCACGCCGTTGTCGTCCTGCACGCTGGCGTGCGCCTGAATGTACTCCAGAATCCGCACCACCTCCTCGTACATCAGGCCGTCGGCATCCGCGACCGAGATGTTGAGCAGGATGTTCTTCGCCCCCGAAATCAGGTTGTGGTCCAAGAGCGGCGAACGCAGCGACGCTTCGGCCGCCGCTTCGGCGCGGTTGTCGCCCTCGGCCGTCGCCACGGCCATATGGGCGCGGCCGCTGTCTCGCATGACCTTCGACACGTCGGCGAAATCGACGTTCACCAAGTCGCTCTCCACCGTGATGATCTCGGCGATGCCCTTGGCCGCCGAACACAGAATGTCGTCGGCCTTGCCGAACGCCTGCTTGAGCGACAGGCGTCCGTATATTTCGAGAATATTCTCGTTATTGATAATCAGCAGCGAATCCACGTTCTGCCGCAGCTCCTCGATGCCCCTGAAAGCCTGCTCGTAGCGGATTTTGCCTTCGACGGCCAGCGGCGACGTGACGATCGCCACGGTCAGCAGTCCCATCTCCTTGGCCAGCTTGGCGATGACGGGCGACGCGCCCGTACCCGTTCCGCCGCCCATGCCCGCCGTGATGAAGAGCATGCGCGTCCCCGACTCTTCGAGGTGCTGACGAATCTCAGGCAGCGACTCCACGGCCGCGCGGCGGCCGTTTTCCGGGTCGTTTCCGGCCCCCAGTCCCTCTGCGCCGAGGCGTATCTTCAACTCCACGGGACTCTTGTCCAGCGCCTGCTGGTCGGTGTTACAAACCAGAAACGTCACACCCCGTATACCGAGGTTCCACATATGGTTCACGGCATTGCCGCCGGCACCGCCGACGCCCACCACCATAATGATCGAACCGTCCGTCTTCGGGGCTTTGATCTCCGACATCAATTCGTCTGTCATATCTCTAACTCCTTTCTCCACATTCTTAACTATAAATCATTCCCGCAGCCGGCTTCCCGTCTGCAGTTCCCGACATCCGCTGAATCCCGCCGTCCGAATCTTCGTCGGCACCCCGCGGCATCTACCCATTCCCGCCGACCGTTCACAGTCCGCGGCATCTACAGACTCCGCCATCCGGCTCTCCGTCCGCAATCCGCGGAATTCAAAAAACCGCTGCCCGGCGTCCCGTCCGCAGCTCCCGGCATCCGCGGCATCCGCCGTCCGCTGAATCCCGCCGTCCGAATTTCCCCCGGCTGTCCGCCACATCTGCAGAAACCGCTCCCCGGCCAAAACCGGCGTTAACCGCGGCCGCATCGCCGGACCTTCACATCGCCGAACCGTCCCCGCAAACACGAAATTCATGCCGCAAACACCGCCGTAAGACCGCCGCGTGGGCCGGACACCGGGGCGCGGCAAATTATCCCTTAAATCTCTTCGTCCTCGGCCGCCGTGAAACTCTTGTTGATCTTGTCGAAGGTCTTCTGGAAAATCGAGCCCCAGTCGCGCTTGCGCTTGGGTTCGATCACCGGGGCCTCCTCACGTTCCGCAGCGGCATCCTCCTCCGTCTCTTCCGCCGCCGGAGCTGCGGGCGGCGCCTGCACGGGCTGCTGGAAGCGCGGCGTGTGGCGGAACTCAGGAGCGGGCTGCGGCTGCGGGGGCCGGAAGCCCTGCTGTTCCGCAGGCCGGGCCACGGGCCGCTCGACAAATGCGCAGGCGCCCTGCTCGGCGCCTTTCAGCAGAATGCCGACCGCCGTGGCGTAAGCCGGATCGGCGGCCTTCTCTTTCGACTCCTCGGCAATCCCGGTCTCGGCCGACGCGACGCGCACATCCATGCCCGTCACCCGGCGGAACAGTTCGTCGAGGTCCTTCAGCTTGGCCGAACCGCCCGTCAGAACGATCCCGTAAGCCAGCTTGCCGATATATCCCGAATCCTTGATCTCCTGCAATACGAACTCCGCGATATCCGTGGCGCGGGCTTCGATCACCGTCGCCAGATTGCGCAGCAGAATATCCTTCGCCTCGCGGGCCGTGCGGCCGTTCACGCGGATCAGTTTGTCTTCGGGAGCCAGCTCGGCCACCGCCGAGCCGTATTTCTGTTTGAGACTTTCCACATGCTTTTCGGGCACGCTCATCGTGCGGATGTCGCGGTTGATCGCCGTCGCCCCCATCGGGATCGTGGCGATATAACGCACCACGTTGCGGTAGTAAACCGCCACGTCGGTCACGCCGCCGCCGATATCCACCACGGCCACGCCTTCCTCCTTCTCGTCGGGCAGCAGCACCGCCTCGGCCGTGGCTATGGCGTTCGACGTAACGCTCAGCATCTTGATTCCCACCCGTTTGAGGGCCATGTCGAGCCGCTGCATCGGGGTCTTGAGACAGAGGATGAAGTTGAACGTGGAAGAGAGCTTCTTGCCGAACGACCCCACGGGATTCTTCACCTCCTGATTGTCGTCCACCACATAGTTCTGGGGTACGCGGTCCATGATGGTCTCGTCGTCGGGCGCCTGCACGTTGCGCATGCGGTCGAACAGCGCATCGACGTCCTTCTGATTGACACCGTTCTGCGGATCGTAGACGAAGACGTGGTCCATATGCCGCGCACAGCGCACGAAGTCGCCCGAAATACCGGCATAGGCCTCGGTGATGCGGATTCCCAACTGCTCCTCGGCCTCCGACACGGCTTCGCGGATGGCGCGGCTCACCAGTTCGATATTCTCAATCTTGCCCGCATTGACCCCCTCGACGGGTTTCGACACGACGCACACCACATCGAGCCGCTCTTCGGCGTTCTTCTCGCCGACAGCCACCACGACGTTCGACGAACCCAGATCGACGGCAACGGTATAATTCTTTCTTTCCACGGTATAATCCTTTTATTTCTTGCAAACCACCTGATCGTTGTATCTGATATCTATCGTCCGGTACTCCCCCCAGCCGATGTTCATAAGACCGCTGCGGTAGAAACGCAGCAATTTGTCGAATTTGCGCTCCACCTGCTCGATACGTCCGAAGACGATGGTATGGCGGCCGCTCCGGGGCACCAGCTCCACCTCTAAAGCTCCGCTGGGGGTCGTATGCGCGGCAATCTGCACCACCTCCGACCTCCAGAAGTCATCATCTTCGATGAACTCTACAAAGGTAAGCAGTTTCATGAAATCTTCGTAGCTTTTCTCCAACTTTTTTTGTTTCAGCCTTTCGGCCTCCTGCCGCTGCGCGATGCGGTCTATTCCCTCCTGCACCAGACGCGCTTCGTAGCGGTATTTGCGCCGCAGTTCCGCCTTGCGGGCGCGCAGCTCTTCGACCCGCGCATCGAACGCCGCGGAGCTTTCCATCCGCCACCACTGCTTCTTGATGCGCATGCGGCGCAGCGCCGATATGTTGCGGTCGTTCTGCAGTTCGCGCCGGAAGAAGGGGTACTTCTCACGCTCCAGCTCCGCGATCCGCTTGTCGATCTTCGCCCGTTCGAGGTCGATATGCCCGCGCACGGAGCCGACGAACGACGCGGGAAACGGCGGACGGTAAGCCCCCGTCACCACCGGCACGTAGAGCGACGAGGCGCGCGGCGCGGCGAAGACATAGCCTTCGGGCGTGACGTACGAATCCACGCCGTCGGTCAGCAGCCGCAGCAGGGGCCTGCGCTGGCTGATGTCGATATGCAGCACGCCGCCGTAAGTCACATAGGCGTCCACGCGCTCCACGAATCCGTTTTTGGCGATCAGGGCCTCGATGGCCGCCAGCTCTACCGCATCAACTGCCGTGCCGTTCGTCTTGATTCCGCTGTGCGCGATCCACTCGCGCACCATGCGGCCCGACACCAGATAGCCCATCGACGAGCTGTCCACCACCTCGATCTCGACCCTGCCGACCTTCTTCCCGGCACGCAGCCTCCCCGCCGCCGTCCCCGCATAAACGACATATGCGGCCACGGCGCCCCACAAAAGCGTGAGCAGTGCGTATCGGAGGTATTTTCTCAAAATCGTCTTTATTCTCTAATTATCCGTCGTTTCGTCTTCTGCGGTTTTTACATCCGGTCCGGCGGACATGCGCCCCGGCCGCCGGTCCCCCGGCTAACTCTTCGCTTTCAGCTTTTCGGCGATCGCCCCGCAGCAGGCGTCGATGTTGCCCGCGCCGAAGCTCACCACCACGTCCGTGTCCATCGCCGCCACCGTATCGGCCAGCGCCGCCCGCTCCACGATGCGGCACGGCACCGTCACGCCTTGGGCGATGATCTCCGACGTCACGCCTTCGATCGGCTCCTCGCGCGCCGGGTAGATCGGCAGCAGCACCACGTCGTCGGCATGCGACAGCGCCTCGGCGAACTCCCTGTAAAGGTCGCGCGTCCGCGTGTAGAGGTGCGGCTGGAACAGCGCCGTGATGCGCCGTCCCGGAAACATTTTGCGCACCGACGTCAGCGTCGCCGCCAGCTCGCGCGGATGGTGGGCGTAGTCGTCCATGTAAACCTGCTTCGGCGTATTGACATAGAATTCGAAACGCCGCTTCACGCCCGCAAACGACGCCAGCGCCTCTCTCAGCCGTTCCGCATCGAGCGTCGTGCCTTCGGCCTGCGCCGCGCACCATACCGACGCCGCGGCCGCCACCGAATTCTCGATATTGACCCATCCCGGAATGCCGAGCGTGCACCCCTCGACCACGCCGCCGGGCGTCACAATGTCATAGCGGTAATGCCCGCCTTCGAGCAGCTGCACGTTGCGGGCGTAGAAGTCGCACGGCACGTCGTACGAATAGCGGTAAACGGTGATCTGCGGATTGTCCAGCACGATATCCACCCCCTCTTTGATAATGAGGAACCCGCCCGGCCTGATCTGCCGCACGAACTGCGAAAAAGCCTCCTTCACCGCCTCGTGCGTGCCGTAAATATCGAGGTGATCGGCATCCGCCGAGGTAATCACCGCCACGTCGGGATACAACCGCAGGAACGAACGGTCGAACTCGTCGGCCTCGACCGCCAGCCGCGCCCCCGCGCCCAGCACCAGATTGCCGCCGAAGTTCTTCGATATTCCGCCCAGAAAAGCGCTTCCTCCGCCCGTCACGCCGCGGTTGAGCCACGCCACGAGCGTCGAGGTCGTGGTCTTGCCGTGCGTCCCCGCCACGGCCATCACATACTTGCCCTCGGCGAGATGTCCCAACATCTGCGAACGCTTCTCGACGCAGAACCCGTGACTCACGAAATATTGATACTCCCCGTGCTCCTGCGGCACGGCCGGGGTATACACCACCATCGTCGCCGCCGGGTCGAGAAACTCCGCGGGAATCCGCCGCACGTCGTCCTCGAAATGAATCGCAGCACCTTCGGCCGCCAGTTCGTCCGTCAGATGCGAGGGGGTGCGGTCGTAACCGGCCACCCGCTTGCCTTCATGCAGGAAATAACGCGCCAAGGCGCTCATGCCGATGCCGCCGATTCCCAGAAAATAGATATTTTGAAACTCCATCCGATTAAGTTTTATCGTTCTCCGCACCGCTCCTCCCTCCGCACGGTCCCCGCCGCATTCATCGCCCGCGCGGCGCAGGGGAAACGCCGGAAGCGGCGCTATTTCATTACCTTTTCGATTTCATCCACGATCCGCTCCGCCGCATCGGGGCGCGCCAGCTTTTCGAGGTTTTCGCTCATCGTCCGCAAAGCCTCCTTGTCCGAGAGCAGCTCCATCGCCCGCCTCATGGCCGCCGTCCGGGCCTCGGCATCGGGCACCACGACCGCCGCGCCCTTGGCTTCCAACGCCTTGGCATTCTTGGTCTGATGATCCTCGGCCACATTGGGCGAGGGCACGAACAGCACGGGCTTCGCCACCAGACACAACTCCGAGACAGTCCCCGCCCCGCTGCGCGAGAGGACCAGATCGGCCGCCGCATAGGCATAGTCCATGCGGTCGATGAAGGCCCCCTGCCAGATATTCGCAACCGGATGCGCCGCCAAGAACGCCTGCATCTCGCGCTCATAATATTTGCCCGTCTGCCAGATCACCTGCACGGGAGCGTCCGCGCCTTCGAGCGCGAGTATCCACGCCTTCATCATCTCGTTCAGCGACCGCGTTCCGAGCGATCCGCCCACGACCAGCACCACCGGAAGATCGGGCGTAAAGCCGTAATATTCCAACGCTTCGCCCCGGTCGGCCCCCTCTTTCGAGAAACGGCCCCGCAGGGGATTGCCCGTCATCGTGATCCTGCCCGCCGGAAAGAAACGCTCCATCCCCTCATAGGCGACGCAGATGCGCTTCGCACGCTTGGCCAGAATCTTGTTGGTCAGCCCGGCATAGGAGTTCTGCTCCTGAATCACCGTCGGCACGCCCAGCCGCTGCGCGGCCCACAGCACCGGGGCGCTGGCATAGCCGCCGAATCCCACGACCGCATCGGCCCCGAATTCACGAATGGTCTTCTTGGCCATCGAGACGCTCTTCAGCACCTTGAACGGCACCGCGAGGTTGTGCCAGTCCATGCGCCGCTGCAGGCCCGCTATGGGCAGTCCCACGATGCGGTAGCCCAGCGCGGGCACCTTCTCCATCTCCATCTTGCCCTCGGCGCCCACGAAGAGAATCTCGACCCCGTCGCCGAACCGCCGTTTCAACGCTTCCGCAACAGCCACGGCCGGATAGATATGTCCGCCCGTTCCGCCGCCCGAAAGGATGATTTTCCTTGTCATGCTATTTTATCTTTTTTACTTACAATCAATATCTTTCAACCCGCCTCCGACTGTCCGAAGATCCGACGGCCCGTCAACCCGAAAGCCCGAAGATCCCGACAACTCAAAGGCCCGACCGCGGCACCGCCCCGGCGGCCCGGCCCGAAGCCCCGACAGCCTGCTAACCCGGCAGCCCGCTAATCCGAGGGCCGTCCCCGGCGGTCCGGAAACCCGGCGGTCCGGAAACCCGGCGATCCGGAAACCCGGCGATCTGAAAACCGGGGTGCAGACTTCCGCCCCGGACAACATTCCAAGGCAAGCCGCCTGCAAAATTACGAATTCTTTCCGTTCGCCGCCCTTTCGTCCTCCTTTTACCGCCCCCAGTTTCCCCGGTCCAGCGAGCGGTAGTTGATCGCTTCGGCCACATCGGCCGCCGCTATGGTTTCGCGCCCCGCCAGATCGGCGATCGTGCGGGCCACTTTCAGAATGCGGTCGTAAGCCCGCGCCGAGAGCGACAGCCGCTCCATGGCCCGCTCCAGCAGCGCCGCCGAAGCGGCGTCCGGCCGACAGTATTCGCGCAGCATCGCCACGTTCATCATGGCGTTGGTATGCACGCCCTCCGTCCCCGCGAAACGCGCCGCCTGCACCTCCCGCGCCCGCACGACCCGCTCGCGGACCGCGGCGCTCGGCTCGCCGGGCGCCGCCGCCGAAAGTTCGGCCGCCGGCACGGGCGTCACCTCCACATGCAGGTCGATCCGGTCCATCAGCGGTCCCGAAATCCGGCTCATATAGCGGTGCACCGCCCCCGGCGAACATACGCACTCCTTCGCCGGATGGTTGTAATAGCCGCACGGACAGGGGTTCATCGCCGCCACCAGCGTAAAGTTGGCGGGATATTCCACACTGTATTTCGCCCGCGAGACGGTCACCCTCTTCTCCTCCAGCGGCTGCCGCAGCACCTCCAGCACGCTGCGCCCGAATTCGGGCAGCTCGTCGAGAAACAGCACCCCGTTGTGGGCCAGCGACACCTCGCCGGGCCGCGGCGACTGTCCCCCGCCGATCAGCGCCGCCTGCGAAATCGTATGGTGCGGCGCCCTGAAAGGCCGCCGCGCCAGCAGGCCGCCCGCCGCCATATTCCCGGCCACGGAGTGTATCTTGGTGGTCTCCAGCGCCTCTTCGCGCGACAGCGGCGGCAGGATGGTCGGCATCCTGCGGGCCAGCATCGTCTTGCCCGAACCCGGCGCCCCGATCATCAGCACGTTGTGACCGCCCGCGGCGGCTATCTCCAGCGCACGCTTCACATGCGTCTGGCCCTTCACATCGGCAAAATCCTCTTCATAACGGCCCGCCTCCGCCCCGAACGGCTCCCCGTCCGCAGGCACCGCCGGCGTCATCTCCCGTTCGCCGTTCAGCAGTCCGATCACCTCCTTCAGGCTTCCGGCCCCGATCACCTCGACGCCTTCGACCACGGCCGCCTCCGCGGCATTCGCCGCCGGCAGCACCAGCCGCCGCAATCCCTCTTCCCGCGCGCGCACCGCCATCGGCAGCACGCCCCGCACGGGTTTCAGCGTCCCGTCCAGCGACAGCTCCCCGGCGAACATCGTCCCGGCAAGCGTTTCGGCATTCACCCGCGACATCGCCGCGAGAATCCCGACGGCGATCGGCAGGTCGAACGACGCGCCCTCCTTGCGCAGGTCGGCCGGAGCCAGACTCACGACCACCTTGCGGCCCGACATCCGCTCCCCGGAGTTCTCAAACGCCGCACGTATGCGCTGCTCGCTCTCCTTCACGGCGCTGTCCGGCAGCCCCACGAGGTACATTCCCAGTCCGCCGCCGGCGATATTGACCTCGACGGTCACCGCCGCGGCATCGATCCCCACGATCGCTCCTGCATAGGTCCGGACAAACATCTATCAGAAAAATATTATCAATTAACCATTCTGTTACCGGCCTCTTCCACAGTCGTCCGCACTGACCGCACTGCCTGCATCGCCTGCACCGACCGCCTCAGCCGCACCGACTTCGCCGGCCACATCAGCCGCAGCGCCCCTCTAAACCGGCTCTTCTAAAACGGCGCCTCGTCGTTCAGCGCGGGCGGATTGGGGTCGAACTCCCCGCCGCCGATTCCCGCGCCCAGTCCGCCGCCGATTCCGGCTCCCGGCACGGCGTTCGAACCGCTGGCATAGTCGTCGTAGGCCTGCTGGCTGTCAGCCGCCTGCGACGGCGGCAGCATCGTGTCATCCACGTCGGCGAAACGCGCCTGCTCCTTGAGGAAGCGCAGGTTGACGTCGCACACGGCGCCGTTACGGTGCTTGGCGAGGATGATCTCGGCCATACCCGCCGTCGGCATGCCGTTCTCGTCCTGATTGATGCCGTAATACTCCGGACGGTGGATGAAGGCCACGATGTCGGCGTCCTGCTCGATGGCGCCCGACTCGCGGAGGTCCGAGAGCTGGGGACGCTTCGAGCCGCCGCGCATTTCGGTGGCGCGGCTCAGCTGCGACAGCGCGATCATCGGCACGTTCAGCTCCTTGGCGATCGCCTTGAGCGTACGCGAAATAAAGGCCACCTCCTGCTCGCGGTTTCCTTTCGAATCCTGATTGCCGGTCATCAGCTGCAGGTAGTCGATGATGATGATCTTGATGTCGTGGTGTATCTTCAGACGGCGGGCCTTCGAGCGGAATTCGAAGACCGAAAGCGCCGGCGTGTCGTCGATATAGAGCGGCGCGCTGCCCAGCGGCTTGGTCGCCGACTCCAGATGCCGCCACTGTTCGGGCGTCAGACGGCCCGACTTGACGTCGTTTCCGCTCAGTCCCGTCTCAGCGATAATCAGACGCATCATCAGCTGTACGGCGGACATTTCGAGCGAGAAGAACGCCACGCCCTGCTCGTGATCGACCGCCATGTTGCGGGCCATCGAGAGCACGAACGCCGTCTTGCCCATCGAAGGGCGTGCGGCGATGATGATCAGGTCCGAGAGCTGCCAGCCCAGCGTCACGCGGTCGATGGCCATGAAGCCCGACGGCACGCCGTTGAAGGCGCTCGTATTCTTCGACGCCTCCTCGATCTGCATCAGCGCGCGGGCCAGAATATCCTTCGACGCCTGCACCGACCGCTTGACGTGTCCTTCGGCCACCTTGAATATCTCGCCCTCGGCATATCCGATCAACTCCGTCACGTCGGTCGATTCGTCGTACGACCGCTTCTGAATCTCGGTCGCCGAGCGGATCAGCTCGCGCTGCACGTACTTCTGGGCGATGATTTTGGCGTGGAATTCGACATTGGCGGCCGAACCGACCTTCTGCGTCAGCTGCGCCAGATACGACGCACCGCCCACCTTCTTCAGCTCCTTCTTGGCCTTCAGCCGCTCGGTGACGGTATAGAGGTCGATCGGTTTGAGCTCCATCGAAAGCTCCTCGATCGCGCGGTAGATCGTGCGGTGCTCCTCGGTGTAAAAAGCGTCGGGCGTGACGTACTCCTGCACGGCGATGATGCTGTCCTTTTCCAGCATCAGCGCGCCGAGCACGGCTTCCTCCAGTTCGACCGCCTGCGGGGGCACGTTGCCGGCGGTGTCGGTCAGCGCCTCGAATGCCTCCCTGTTGCGTTGGGAGGGGTTATAATCTTTAGCCATGATTTATCCTTTCGTTCAGAGCCCAAAAATAGCGATTCGGGCGGAGAAAACAAAACGGCCGCGGCAAAGTTGTTATCGAAAATCGTGTTGATGCCACGATTCTCCCGCAAACAGTCCCCGCAGCAGGGGATAACGCCTGTTGAAAAAGAATTTTTAATTTCCGATCACTCCCTCACCCCCAGCTCCCGCCGCGAGACGGCGAGCGCCGCGATGCTGATCCGGCATCCGGGTGCGGCGCGCAGCATCTCCCCGGCGCACGAAAGCATCGTGCTGCCCGTCGTGAAGACGTCGTCCACCAGCAGTACATGCCGCCCTTCGAGCCGTTCGGGACGGCGCACCGCGAAAGCCTCGTCCACGTTCCGGGCGCGCTCGCGCCGCGGCTTGAGGGCCTGACTCTCCGTATTGCGCTTGCGGCGGACGCTCCGGCGGTCTACCTCCGCTCCCAACTGCGAGGCGATCCCCTCGGCGATGTACTCCGACTGGTTATACCCCCTCCTGCACCGCTTGACGGGGTGCAGCGGCAGGGGCACGACCACTTCCACCCCGTCGTACAGCCCGCTCTCCTTCAGACAGCGTCCGTACCACTCGCCCATCGCGCGGGCCGTGCGCCACGCTCCGCGGTATTTGAATCCGCGGATCAGCTCCCGCCACCCGCTTCCGTGAATGTAGTAGAGAAAACCCGAAGCCCGCTCGACGGGCAGCATGTCCCGGCACTTCGCCAGCAGGGGATTGTCCGCCTCAAGCCAGAACCCCGTCAGGGGCGCCGTCGTGCGGCACAGCGTGCACACCGTGCGTTCGCCCTGCGCGAGCGGGACGCCGCAGACGGGGCAGCGCGGCGGAAAAAAGAGCGCCGCGACGTCGCTCAGCAGGTCACTGAGGATCGACATTGCAGACGACGGTTATCGTTTTGAATTCGGGATTTTCGGCGAACGCCTTCAGCTCGGCGGCCAGCAGTGAGCGGGCCTTGGCCGACGAAGCGCCGCTTTCGATCTTGAGCAGCAGCCCCGCGAGATACTCGCCGCGGATGCGGTCCACCGGGGGCGTCATCGGCCCCAGCACGCGGCGGCCGAACCTGACGCGCAGGCGCGCCGCCAGCTCCGTGACGCCGCGGCGCAGCAGCGCGACGTCGCGGTGGCGCAGCGTCAGCGATGTCAGCCGCGCATAGGGCGGATAGAAGAACGCTTCGCGTTCGGAGAGCTGCATGCGGGCCATCCCGGCGAAATCGCCCGCCACGACCTGCCGGATCACGGGATGCCCCGGCTCGGAGGTCTGAATCACCACCTCGCCGCCGTCCGAGCGGCGTCCGGCGCGTCCGGCGACCTGCAGCATGAGCTGAAAGGCCCGCTCCGCAGCCCTGAAATCGGGGTTGTTCAGCAGGTTGTCGGCATTGAGAATCCCCACCAGCGACACGCCGCCGAAGTCGAATCCCTTCGTAATCATCTGCGTCCCGACCAGAATATCGGTCTTGCGGGCTTCGAAATCGGAGATTATGGCGTTGAACGCCCGCTCGGAAGTCACGCTGTCACGGTCCAGCCGGGCGACGCGGGCTTCGGGGAAGAGCCGGGCGATCTCCTCCTCGACCTTCTCCGTGCCGAATCCCCGCGGCAGCACCTCCGTCACCTCGCACGAAGGGCACTTCGCCGGCACCGGGGCCGTGTAGCCGCAGTAGTGGCAGACGAGTCTGGCGCCTCCCTTGTGGTAGGTCAGCGTCACGTTGCAGTGAGGACAGCGGGCCGTCCACCCGCACTGAGAACACTCGACGTAGGGCGAGAATCCGCGGCGGTTCTGAAACAGCATCACCTGCCCGCCCCGTCCGAGCGTCTCCTCCATCTTGTCCAGCAGCAGTTTGTTGAAATGCGCATGCCGCTCGCCGCGCTTGGCGGCGCGGATCGTATCCGAAACGAATATTTCGGGCGGGCGGGCGTCGCCGTAACGCTCCGCCAGCACGGCGCGGCCGTACTTCCCGCCCTCGGCGTTGAGCCACGTTTCGAGCGACGGCGTGGCGCTTCCCAGCAGCGTGCGGCCGCCCCACAGGCGGGCCATCACCACGGCGCAGTCGCGGGCGTTGTAGCGGGGCGCGGGATCGGCCTGCTTGTAGCTGGCGTCGTGCTCCTCGTCCACGATTATCAGCTGCAGATGCCTGAGCGGCAGAAATATCGACGACCGCACGCCGACGACGAACTCGCCCCCTTGGGAACGGTTCAGCCGCAGGTAGGTCTCCGTGCGGCGGCGGTTCGTAAGTTTCGAATGATAGGGGGTCACGCGGCTGCCGAAGATGCGCTCCATGCGCCCGATCAGCTGCGCCGTCAGGGCGATTTCGGGCACGAGCAGCAGCACGTCGCCGCCCCGCGCCAGCGTTTCGGCGATCAGGTGTATGTAAATTTCGGTCTTCCCCGACCCCGTCACGCCGTGCAGCAGCGCCGCAGGCTTTTCGGCGAACTGCTCCCGCAGCGAACCGAGCGCTTCGCGCTGCGGCGCGGTCAGTTCGGGCAGCCGGAACGCCGAGCCGCCCCGCTCGACGGTGCGTTCGCGCTCCGTGCAGACAATATGCCCCTTGCGCTCCAGCGCATGCAGCACGGCATAGTCGGCCCGCAGCAGGCGGCGGGCCACCTCGCCCGTCGAAATCCGGGTCTCGTCCCCCGCCGACGCGATCTCCAGCAGGGCTTCGTACTGCTTGGGCGCGCGCCGTCCAAGCTTCTCGAAGACCTCGTGCAGGCGCCCTTCGTCGTGCAGCTCCCGCGCCAGCGCCACGTAGCACTCCGTGCGGGGGCGGAACTCGTCTTCGGCGAACTCCTCCTCGGTATCGCCCGAAGGCTTCATCAGCGACGGCAGCGCCACGCGCATCACCTCGCCCGCCGAACACATGTAGTACGCGGCGATCCACTCCCAGAGCGCCTTTTGCTGCGCCGAGAGCAGGGGCGCGTCGTACAGCACGCGCTGTATGGATTTGATTGTCCTGAACGGCGGACGGCGGTCATGCACCCGCCAAACGACGCCCGTATAGAATTTGCGGGGTCCGAACTGCACGGCTACCGCCGTCCCCTCCGCCACGTGCATCCCTTCGGGCACGGCGAACGTATAGGCGGGCTGCGCCAGCGGCAGTACTATGTCGGCATAGAGGGGCATCAGAGTTTGTTGAGCGCCTGAAATCCCTTGCCGTAAACGCCCATCACCGACCCCACGGTCATAAAGGCGTCGGGATCTATCGTCTTGACGAATTTCAGGATCATCGCGGTCTCGCGCTTGCGGCATACCACCATGACGATTTTCGACTGCTTCTTGGTGTACCACCCCTGCGAGTCGATGAGCGTCACGCCGCGGTGGATATTCTCGACGATGGCCTCCGCCATCTTCTCATAGTCGTGCGTCACGATGAAGACCTGACTCGACTGCTGGTTCCCGGCCATGATCATATCGACCGTATAGCCGAAGACCGCCGTCATCACATAGCCGTAGATCACCGTGTCGATATGGAATCCCACGAGCATCGACGATCCGATGATGACGAAATCCGAGTAGATGACGATCTTGCCGTAGCTGATCGTGCGGTACTTGTTGATGATCATCGCGGCGATGTCCGTGCCGCCCGTCGAGCCGCCCTGCGCGAAGCACATCGCCACGCCCATGCCGGCCAGTATGCCGCCGAGGATCACCGACAGAATACGTTCGAGGTGGAGGAAGTCGCCCTCCGGCAGCACCGACTGCCAGAAGTTCATCCCCAGCGAGATCACCACGACGCAGTAGACGGTCTTCACGCCGAAGTTCCAGCCGATGATGAATCCCGCGATCAGCAGCAGTATTCCGTTGATGATGAATACCATCGTACCGATCTGAATCGAGACGCCGAGCCACTCCTCGACGGCATGGCACAACACGAGCGACAGACCCGCGGCCCCTCCGCCGACGCCTTTGGCGGGCAGGATGCAGCCGATCCACGCGAAAGAGTACATGATCATGCCGACCGTCATCAGGAAATACTCCTTGACGGGCTTCAGCATCAGCTCCTTAATGATGGGTTTCATTTCGGTACGGAAATATTAGCAATTGCAAAGGCAAAGATAGTGCAAACTGAGGGCAAAAGCAAGTTCGAACCTATCACAGCGACTGTAAAGATACAAAAATTTCGCCTTGATACGCATTTCGTTCCTCCAATCTTTTTTCGAGCATCGCCAGCAGCTGTTCGTTGCGCACCAGCCCCCAGTTGCGGCCGTAATGGTAGCGGGGCGGCGCCTCGCTCGCGAACCGCTCGACGACCAGATCGGGCCGCAGGCGGCGCAGCACCTCGACGAAAAGGTCGATGTACTCGCCGATCTCCCAGAAGCGGAAGCGACCGGGGTCGGCGTCGTATTCGGCGGCCATCGCCGTGCCGCGGAAGAGCTGCAGCTGATGGAATTTCAGCGTCGTGAGCGGCAGCGAATTGATCGCCGCGACCTGCTCCAGCAGCATCGCGTCCGTCTCGCCCGGCAGTCCGAGGATAAAGTGCGCCCCGACGTGCAGTCCCCGCGCGGCGGTCATCTCCACGGCGCGGCGCGCGCAGGCGAAGTCATGCCCGCGGTTCACCGCCCGCAGCGTCTCGTCGCGGGTCGATTCGATGCCGTACTCGACGGCCACGTACCTCCCGCGCGCCAGCTCCGCGAAATAGTCCAGCTTTTCGGCGTCCACGCAGTCGGGCCGCGTGCCGACGACGATGCCCGCCACGTCGGGATGCGCCAGCGCCTCGCCGTACACCTCCTTCAGCCGCTCCAGCGGCGCATAGGTGTTCGAAAACGACTGGAAGTAGACCAGATACTTCGACGCCGTGCGGTAACGCCTGCGGTGGAACTCGATCCCCTCCTCGATCTGCCGCCGCACCCCCTTGACCGGCATGCAGTACGAGGGAGTGAACGCCCCGTTGTTGCAGAACGTACATCCTCCCCCGCTTATCGTTCCGTCCCGGTTGGGACACGTGAACCCGGCGTCCACCGACAGTTTCTGCACGCGGCAGCCGAACATGCGGCGAAAATACCCCGAATAGGAGTTGAACCGCCTGTTATCGCCCCACGCATACATCGCTACAATCCCCAGTCCGAAGGGTTATAGGTATCCTTGGGCGCATTGGGCACGTTGGTAAAGAACTGGAACCCGCTCAGCCGCTCGACTTCCGCGACGCTGCGCATATCGCTGCGCGAGGGTTTGTGCCCCTTCTGCATGGCATGGCTCATCACAAAGGCCGCGCACTGCAGCTCCTCGCGCGAACAGCGCAGCACCGATTTGCCGGACTTGGCGTTCCTCGTCCGCAGCATGGCGTAGTAGAACATGGTCGGAACGCCCGCCTGCTGACCGCCGAAGGCGGCCTTCTTGGGCGAAGCCGTATTGCCGTACGAATCGGTCCACGTCTTGTAGTAAGCCCCGACGACCACATAGAGCGTATCGCCCACATTGGCACTCTCGGTCGAATCCCAATAGGTGTCTATCAGGTCTTCGAGGTTGTTCCACGCGCCGCCTCCCGTATTGAACGTCCCGCTGTGCTGGGGCGCGATATTGGTGTAATAGCAGACCTGCCTGCGCATGACGGCCGTTCTCGAACGTTCGCGGTTGCCCAGCATGTGGCCCTTGTTGTAGGGATCGGCGAGGGACTTCGACGCCGGCTGTATGCCCGCCGGAACATCCGGGTCCTGACTGTAGCTGCGGTTCCCGCTTTTGGTCACATAACAGTTGTGCAGCGGCGCGGCCACCCATACGGGACCGTGATTCTCGGCGCTGTAACATACCGTGTAGTTGCGGGCGTTGTAGTTTCCGACCTTGAAGTCGCTGATCGTATGGTAGGCGTAATGGTAATCGCCGTTCTTCACCTCGACGGGCAGTTCGGGCCAGCCCGAAAACTTCGTCAGCCCCGGATTCGGACCGGGTCCGGGCCCGTCGCCCGCATCGGTCGTAAAGGCCGCCTCTCCGCTCTCATAGGTCTTTCCGCCCGCAGCGACGCACAAACGGAACGTATAGTCCGTCGAAGCGTCCAGCCCCGAAAGCCGGACGCTCTTCGCGCCGGGCTGCGCACTCACGGCTTCGCGTTTCGAAACGCCGCCCGTCCCGTAGAGGAAATAGACCTCGGAAACAGGCTCCGCGCCCTGATAGGAGAACGTACAGCTCACCACCGCCGAAGAGGAGGTCACCTCCGAATAGGCGGGCTGTCCGAATGCCGGCGCATTCCCCGGATCGCTTCCCTTCCCGGTCCGGAAGGAGACCGATTCGCTCTGCATGCGCCCTGCGCCGCCCAGCTCCAGATAAGCGTACACCAAGTAGTCGGTTTCGGGTTCGAGGTCGCTCAGACGGCACGAAAGCGCATTCCCGCTCACCTCCACCGGCTCGGCGTCGAAATAGCCGTCCGCGGCTCCGATCCGCGTGTATACGAACCCCGCGCCGCTCTCGGTCAGCACGCCGTCGGCGAATTTCGTGCGGCAGGAGATCTCCGCCGTCGTTCCCGAAACCACCGCTTCGGGTTTCAGGAACCATGTGTCCCCCTTCTCCGCGCCGTCGTCTCCGCAGGAGGCGAAACCTGCGGAAATACCTGCCAGCAAAACTGTCAATAATCTTTTCATCTTCTATTTTTCGGTTAACAATCCCTCATTTTGGAATCTATCCAGATGGTCACCGGACCGTCGTTCACCAGCGCCACCTGCATGTCGGCGCCGAACTCCCCCGTCGGCACCTCCCGGCCCAGCAGCTCGGCCACGCGGGCCGTGAAACGCTCGTACATCGGGCGCGAGACGGCTTCGGGCGCCGCCCTGACGTACGACGGGCGGTTGCCCTTGCGGGTCGAAGCCTGCAGCGTGAACTGGCTCACCACCAGCACCTCGCCGCCGACCTGCCGCACGTCGAGGTTCATCACCCCCTGCCCGTCGTCGAAAATCCGCAGACGGACCAGCTTGCCCGCCAGATACTCCATATCTTCGTCCGTGTCCTCCACGCCCACGCCGACCAGCACCAGCAGGCCCTGCCCGATCCGGGACAGCTCATCGCCGCCGACGCTGACGGAAGCGTTCTTCACGCGCTGAATCAACAATCGCATATTTTCCGGGAAATCAACGGGTTTCGAAATAAGCCCACAGGTTGTCGTCCGCAGGCGCGGGAGCCGTGACGCTCACGGGTTCACGGCGCACGGGGTGTTCGAACTCGACCCGCCGCGAATGGAGCGAGATGCCGCCGCCGGGCAGCGAACGCCGCGCGCCGTATTTCAGGTCGCCGCGGATCGGACACCCGATCTTCGAGAGCTGGGCGCGGATCTGGTGGTGACGCCCCGTCAGCAGCTCCACCTCGACGAGCGTATAGTTGGTCCCCGCCCCCAGCGTTTCGTAACGCAGGCGCGCCTCCTTGGCGCCGGGCTTCGGCCCGTCGCAGGCCCGCGAGCGGTTGGTGCGGGCGTCGCGCAGGATGTAGTGGCGCAGTTCGCCGCTTTCGGGGTCGGGCGTCCGTTCGGTCAAGGCCCAGTAGACCTTGCGGATGCGGCCCTCGCGGATCATCTCGTTGAGCCGCGTCAGGGCCTTCGAGGTCTTGGCGAACAGCACCGCGCCGCTCACCGGACGGTCGATGCGGTGCACCACGCCGAGGAACACGTCGCCGGGCTTGGCGTCGCGGCGTTTGACAAAGGCCTTTATCTGGTCTTCGAGCGCGCTTTCGCCCGACGGATCGGGCTGCACCAGATCGCCGCAGCGTTTATTGACGATCAGCAGATGATTGTCTTCGTAGAGGATATCTTCGGGAGTGAACATTTTTCGGGTATTTCTAAAAGCGGCCTGTACTTCAACGCAACGTTTCTCCGCCGTCGGCGGGCCGCGCCGCCGAAGCCGGTATCTCGAACATGCTCGCTGCGGGTCAGAGCACGAACGTGAAGGGCAGTAGCAGCGCCGCCGAATCGACGGCCGTCGCCGTGCCGCCGCCGCTCATGATGACCCGCATGGGCGCGCCCTGACGGCGTTCGACGTCCACCATCACCTGACGGCACTGGCCGCAGGGATAGCATTCGCGCTCCGAGGGATCGGAAGCGATCGCCAGCGTCTCGATCGGATCGTCGGCATAATTGGCCTGCGCATAGAACATCAGCGTCCGCTCGGCGCAAAGCCCCGCGGGATAGACCTCGCTCTCGAAATTGCTTCCGTAGAGGATTTTCCCGCTGCGCAGCCGCGCAGCCGCCCCCACCCGGAACTTCGAATAGGGCGCATTGGCGTTCGCCGTGGCCCGTTCGGCCTCCCGAACCAGCTCACGGTCCGCATCGGACAGCTCGGCAAGAGCCGCATAATGCTCGTAGTTGAAACAAAACTGTTTTTCCATAACTCCTCCTTTTTTAAGGGGCAAAGTAAACAAAGATAGTATAATTTTTCGGAATCCGCACCATCCGGCGCCGTTTTTCGCACCCGGCGGGCTTCGTCCGCGACCACGCCCGGCCTTCCTCCGCACTCCGCCCGCGAATCCGGAACCCGAAGCGCGACAACCTCCGTCCGCGACACCCTGAGACGACGAAGAGGACGCCCTTCGCGGGACATCCTCTTCGCATATGCCGCCGGAGAGCTACTCCAGCACGAATTTCGCCTGCACGTTGTACTGCAGCTTGATGGTCTTGAAGTCGAGCGGTTCGTCCGCCGCGGCCTCTTCGCCATACCCGGCCTTCGCACTGCGCATCACGGCCATGTTGTCATACAGCACCGGCATCACGTTGTTGTTCGAATCGTAAATGTAGAAGCACTTGCCGACATTCTGCCCGATCGCCCCGGCCAGCGTCTGGGCGCTCTGCTTGGCGTTCTGCATCGCTTCGACGCGCACCTGCTCCTTATACTCGTCGATCTTCGAGTGCGACACCTTCAGGATCGAAACGTTCGAGATGCCGAGTCCGTCGAGCGCCTGCCACACCTTGGCCACCTCGGCCGACGATCCCAGCTGAAGCTGGTACTTGGCCGTCGCCACCGAAGTGTTCTTCTTGAAGAACTCGCTCGAAAGGTTGGCCACCTTCAGCTGCTTCTCGACGTTCACGCCCAGCCGCTTGAGAGCCGCGATCATGTCGCGCTGCTGACTCTCGACCGAAATCTTGCCCTTCGAATCGCGCTCGTTGATGACGATCGAGAGGTAGAACTCGTCGGGCGTGATCTCCTTCTCGGCGCGTCCGTTCACCTGAATATAGCTGGGGAAAGCCTCCTGCATCTGTGCCGCCGCGGGAAGCGCCATCAGCGCCACCGCCGCCATTAAAATCAGTTTTTTCATATTTCCCGTTTTTTAGGTAACTGTCTTGCAAATAAAACGCCAAAAATCCGAAATACTGCATCCCCTCTCCGGAATCATGCCTTGAACGACCCTATTTCGATCAGGTTGCCTTCGGGGTCGGCCACGTAGCAGGTGCGCTGGCCCCACGGTTCGGTTGTGGGTTCCATGACGGGCCGGGCGCCTTTGGCGACGACCTCGCGGAAAGCCGCATCGACCGCCGCATGGTTTTCGACGCTCAGGGCGATCTCGTAATGCCCGTTCACCGGGCCGGCATAGCCGAACCTGCGGCCGGTCATCTTCTCGAAATCCGCCCTGCGGTAGAGCAGGAACAGCGTTCCGTCCTTTTCCAGATAGACGTTCGAGGCGTTTTCATCCTCGCGGATCTCGAATCCCAGCACGTCGCGGTAGAAGCGGACCATGGTCGGCATCCGCTCGACGAATATCCCGAAACCGTCCAGTCTCATCGCCGTACGAGTTTCACGACATTTTCCACATGGTGCGTGTGGGGGAACATGTCCACGGGCTGTACCGCCTCGACGCGGTAATCGGCGTCGAGCAGCGCCAAGTCGCGGGCCTGCGTGGCGGGATTGCAGCTCACGTAGACGATCCGCCGGGGCGCGGCGCGCAGGATCACGCCGATCACCGGCTCGTCCACGCCCGCACGCGGCGGATCGAGGATGATCACGTCGGGACGGCCGTTGGCGGCGACGAACCCGTCGCTCAGCACCTGCTTCATGTCGCCCGCATAGAAAACCGTATTCCCGATGCCGTTGATCTGCGAATTGACCTTCGCATCGGCGATCGCTTCGGGCACATACTCCACACCCACCACCCGGCTGCACCGCGCGGCGCAGAAATTGGCGATGGTCCCCGTCCCGGTGTAGAGGTCGTAAAGCACGTCCTCCGGTTTGAGGTCCGCGAACTCCCGCGCCACCTTGTAAAGCTCGTACGCCTGCGCCGAATTGGTCTGGTAGAACGACTTCGGCCCCACCTTGAATCGCAGCCCCTCCATCTCTTCGACGATATGGTCCTTGCCCTTGTAGCAAACCGGATCGAGGTCCCCGACCGAATCGTTGAACTTGGTGTTGACGATGTAGAACAGCGACGTGATCTGCGGGAAATTCGCCGCCAGATGGTCCAGCAGCGCGGCGATCCGCTCCCGGTCGTCCTCGCCGAACACCACGATCACCATCACCTCGCCCGTCGAAGCCGTGCGGACGATCATGTTGCGCATCAGCCCCCGGTGTTCGCGGGCGTTGTGGAACGTGTAGCCGTTTTCGATGCAGAAGCGTCTGGTCTCGGTGCGGATGTCGTTCGACGGATCGGGCTGGAGCCAGCACTTGTCGATGTCCAGCACCTTGTCGAACATGTTGGGAATATGGAATCCGAGCGCGGGCGCGGCATCGAAGTCCGTCCCGCTCTCCACCTCTTCGCGCGTCAGCCAGCGGCGGTCGGCGAAGGTGAATTCGAGTTTGTTGCGGTAAAACCGGGTCTGCTCCGAACCCAGACAGGGCGCGATCTGCGGCAGTGCGATCTTGCCGATGCGCGTCAGTTGGTCGCGCACCTGCTCGGTCTTGAAGCGCAGCTGCTCCTCGTAGGGCAGATTCTGCCACTTACAGCCCCCGCAAACCCCGAAATGGGCGCAGAAGGCCTCCGCGCGCAGCGGCGATTTTCTGACGTAGCGGACCACGAATCCCTCCATGAACCTGCGGCGCTTGGAGCGTATCTGCACATCCACCACATCGCCCGGAACGGTCAGCGGCACGAACACCACCACGTCGTTCCAGCGTCCCATCGCCTTGCCTTCGGCGGCGAGCGTCGTTATTTCAAGCCCCTCGATGAGGGGATAATTTGCCTTTTTGCGAGCCATCGTCTTCCAATTTGCGGCAAAGATAGTGCAAGGCGAGAGCAATGCCAAATTTATTTGGACATTGCCGAGCCGCCGCCTATGTTCTGTAAAGATAGTGCAAACTGAGGGCAAAAGCAAGTTCGCTTGCATTTTGCCGAAGCGCCGCCCTCGTCCTTCACCTCCGCCGACACGGCGATCTGGCCGCCGCACCCGTTCCGTTTCAGACACCCGCAGCCCGGTCGGGGCCGCCGCCTACTCCTTTCTCTTCGCTCCGGCCCTCGCCCTCACGCCGCCCAGCCAGAACCCCAGCGCAAAGGGTCCCCCGATCAGCACCGCGAGCGCCAACACCACGTACAGCAACACCTTGCCCACCAGCCCCGGCACCGCGTCGAGCGTCGTCCGCACCACCTCGCCGGCCGTCTGCCGCAGCTGCTCGACCAACGCCTGCCGCTCTCCGGTCACATACCGCTGCAGCTCGTCGCGCTGGCGGTCGAAATCGGCAAAGGCGTTATCGACGCTGTAATTCATCGTATATATCAGCTGCGTCACCTGTTTGTTCAGCTCGTCCAGCACCCGGTCCGATATTTCGGGCAGATGCTCGGCCACGACGACGATGCGCGTGAAACTGCGTTCGAGCGAGTCGAGGCGCGCCCCGACCTCCATGCGCAGGCTGTCCTGCTGCAGCTGCATTTCGAGAATGTCCTTCGACCAGCCGACACTGCTGGCCAGTTGCTGCGTCTGGCTGCTCACGCGGTCGTTCACGTCGGCCAGCACTTCGGCGATCGAACCCGTCGCATAGGCGTGCTCTACGCCGTTCTCGCGCAGGAACTCGATCCACGCAAGGGTCGTATTCGAAGCCTCCATCCCCTCGTCGGAGGGATTGTCCCGCACATACTGCGCGACAAAACGCTCCATCAGCGCGTAACGCTCCTCCGCCAACACCTGCCGCGCCAGCCGCGCGGCCCGGCGGTCGAGCCGCGCCGCCGCATCGCGCGCCATGCCGCTCTGCGCCCCGAACAGCAGCGAATCGGGCGTCGCCGCAAAGCGTTCGTTCATCCGCCGGCAGAGTATCCACATGTCGGCCAGCGCCACGTCGGGAATCCCCTGCATGGCGGCCGAGACGCCCGCCCGCGTGGCATGTATCTTCCACCGCACGGCGGCGACCCGCGTAGCCACATCCGGCGCCGCTTGGGCAATCGAATCGGCCGTGCGCGCCACCTCTGCGGCCATGTCGTAATAGAATCCGCGCGTCATCGTCCGCACGTTCATCTCCTCTTTGGACAGGGGGTCGCCCGTGGCCACGGCGACCTTCAGCAGCGAACACCCCGTCAGCACAAGCGCGGCGCACAAGGCTGCCGCGGCCTGCAAAAGCGCATATCCGTTTATTTTCATAGCTCCGATTCTACACAACTACCGCTCCATTTTCCGCTCCATCTCGCGGATATAGCGCACCGCCGCAAAGTGCCCGGCCTGCGGCATGTTGCCGTGATCGAAGCCGTCGAACTCGTAAATCCGCACGTCGGGATGCCCCGCCACGCGCATCATGCGCCAGAAGTAGGCGTTCTCCTCGTAGCGGCCCAGCATCTCCCGCTCCCTGTCACCCGAAAGGATCAGGATCGGGCGGCAGTCGGGCCGCACGTAATTGAGCGGCGCCATGTCGTCCACCACCACCTGCGTGTCGGGAATCCCCATCTCGCGGCGGCGCGCGAAGTGGGTCACCACCTGCCCGCTGTAGGGAATCAGCGCCGCGAAGGTCGTGTCGGGGTCGATGCCGTAGGGTTCGAGCCAGCGCTTGTCCAGCCCGATCATCGAGGTCAGATAACCGCCCGCCGAGTGACCCGCCACGAAAATCCGCCGCGGATCGCCGCCGTACTCGGCGATATGCTTCACCACCCACGCCGCCGACGCGGCCGCATCGTCCACGCAGTCGGCCACCTTCACGTGCGGCGAGAGCCGGTACTCCACGCCCACCACGGCGAATCCCTTCTCCTTCAACGCTTCGGGAATTTCGCGCCGCCCGCCCGTCAGGCCGCCGCCGTGGTACCATATGACGGTCGTGAATCCCTCCCCGTCCGCCGGATAATAGAGGTCCAGCCGGCACATCGTGTCGATGTTCCGGTCGCCCCCGGCGTCGCGGTAGGCGATGTTTTTCACGGTCCTGTAAGCGCCCGGCCGGGCCGCGGCTCCCGCGCCGCACACGGCCAGCGCGAAAATCAAAGCGACGAGTCGTTTCATGTCGAGATAAGTTTATTCGGGTCATAAAGATAGGTAAAATCCAGTAAAAAACGCTATATTTGCCCATGATAAACATCCGCCCGGAGACGATGCGGCCCGGCCCGTCCGGTCTGCACAGTCTTTGCACAAATACATTACGATTCCGAAAAACGACCGAATTATGAAAATAGCCTGCCTGCAATTCAACCCGATACAGGAAAACACCTACGTCGTCTGGGACGACACCTCCGAAGCCGTCGTCATCGACGCCGGCAACAGCAACCCGCGCGAAGACGCCGCACTCGACAACTTCATCGCCCAGCACGGACTCAAACCCGTTCTGGCGGTCAACACCCACGGCCATTTCGACCATACGCTGGGCGTCGCGCACCTCAAGAAACGCTACGGCATCCCCTTCGCGCTCTCGTCCAAAGACCAGTTCCTGCTGGACAACGCCTCGACCAGCGGCAGCATCTTCGGCGTTGCGGTCGGCGAGATGCCCCCGGCGGACATCGACCTCGACACGACGCCCGAAATCCGCTTCGGCCACACCGTCCTGCGCGTGATCCACACCCCCGGCCACACCCCCGGCCATGTGGCGCTGTTCGACCCCGAATCCAAATCGCTCTTCACGGGCGACACGCTCTTCCGCGAGTCGATCGGCCGCACCGACCTGCCGGGCGGCGACTATTCGTGGATCATGCGCTCGATCCTCGACTCCCTGATCCCGCTGGGCGAAGAGGTCCGCGTCTACCCCGGCCACGGCCCCGAATCGACCATCGGCCACGAAATGCTCTACAACCCCTTCGTCGTCGAGGTCCTCAACCAAGAAGTGAACTACAAGAACTGAGGCCCCGCCTCGACACCGCAGCGGACGCCGTCCGGGAAAATCCGCTCCGCAAACCACCGGAAACGTGAAGACACTGATCCATAAAATCCTCTACCGAACCCTGCCGCTCGAAGGCTACCTGCGCGCCGTGAGCCGCCTGTTCTTCCTCTGGCAGCGGCTCGGCATCGGGCGTTACGCCCCCGCCACCGAATACGTCTACCACCTGCCGCAGCTCGTCCGCGCGGGCGACACGGCCATCGACATCGGCGCCAACCTCGGCTACTACGCCCGCACGCTCTCCCGGCTGACCGGCCCGGCGGGCAGGGTCTATGCCGTGGAGCCGGTTCCCCCGATCCTCGCCGTCCTGCGCCGCAACCTGTGCCGCTGCCGCAACGTCGAGATACTCCCCTACGCGCTGGGCACCGAGAACAAACCGATCACGATGGCCAACGACTCGGCGCGCGAAACGGGCTACTTCGGCACGGGACAGAACTTCGTCAACGACAGCGGCGCGGCCGCCGCCGCGCAGTTCTCGGCCCAGATGCGCCGGGGCAGCGAACTCTTCGCCGGACTCGAACGCCTCGACTTCGTCAAATGCGACATCGAAGGCTACGAAGTGGTGGTGCTGACCGAGCTGCGCCCGCTGCTCGAACGCTTCCGCCCCACGGTGCTCGTCGAGACGGGCGGCGGCAACCGCCCCCGCATCGTCGAACTCTTCACGGCGCTGGGCTACAAGGCTTTCACCCTCGAACACGGACGGGAAATCCCCCTGACCGCCGCAAGCGCCAAGGACATCATCTTCCGTCCGCAGTAATTTCAATTTTTCAATTCAGAAACATGCGCATCGACATCCTGACAGTCGTCCCCGAACTGCTGACCTCCCCGCTCAACGAATCCATCCTGCACCGCGCGCAGGAGAAGGGTCTGGTCCAGATCGTCGTCCATAACCTCCACGACTACGCCCACGACCGCCGCAAGACCACCGACGACTACCCCTTCGGCGGCGAAGCGGGCATGGTCCTCAAGTGCGAACCGGTCTTCGAACTGATCGAGAAACTCCAGTCCGAGCGGCATTACGACGAGATCATCTACACCTCGCCCGACGGCGTCCGCTACGACCAGCACGAAGCCAACCGGCTTTCGACGCTCGACAACATCATCATCCTCTGCGGCCACTACAAGGGCATCGACCACCGCATCCGCGAACACCTCGTCACGCGCGAAATCTCGATCGGCGACTACGTGCTGACGGGCGGCGAGCTGGCGGCCTGCATCATCGCCGATTCGGTCGTGCGCATCATTCCGGGCGCCATCGGCGACGAAGCCTCGGCCCTCACGGACAGCTTTCAGGACAACCTGCTGGCGCCTCCGGTCTACACCCGCCCCGCCGAATTCCGCGGCTGGCGGGTCCCCGACGTCCTGCTTTCGGGCAACTTCGCCCAGATCGCCCGCTGGCAGGAGGAACAGTCCTACCAGCGCACCCGGCAGCTCCGCCCCGACCTGCTGAACGAAGAGTAACCGCAACAAACCGCAAAGGCATGAAATACTACCTCATCGCCGGCGAGCCTTCGGGCGACCTGCACGGCGCAAACCTGATCGAAGGGCTTCGCAAGGCCGATCCCGAAGCGCAGTTCCGCTTCTGGGGCGGCGACCGCATGGCCGCCGCGGGCGGCGCCGCGAATCTGGCGAAGCACTACCGCGAAACCTCGTTTTTCGGCATCGTGCAGGTCCTCAAAAACCTGCGGACGATCAAACGGCAGATGCTCGAATGTCAGGCCGACGTGGCGGCGTTCGCCCCCGACGTGCTGATTCTGGTGGACTACCCCGGCTTCAACATGAAGATGGCCCGCTGGGCCAAGGAGCACGGCATCCGCACCTTCTACTACATCGCCCCCAAGGTCTGGGCGTGGCGCGAATGGAGGGTGAAGGCGATCCGCAAATACGTGGACCGGCTCTTCATCATCTTCCCCTTCGAACGCAGCTACTTCCCCCGGCACGGCATCGAACCGATTTTCGAGGGCAACCCGCTCGTGGACGCCATCGAGGCGAAACGCGCCGCGCTCCCCTCGCCCGACGAATTCCGCCGCCGCAACGGATTGGACGGGCGGCCGATCGTCGCCCTCTTGGCCGGCAGCCGCCGGGGCGAGATCCGCGACAACCTGCCGCTGATGGCCGACCTTTCGAAGAAGTTCCCCGGCCACCAGTTCGTCGTCGCGGGCGTGTCGTGGCTGGACAGGGCGCTTTACGAACAGTACATGGCCGGCAGCGACATCCGCTACGTCTGCGACCAGACCTACGAAACGCTCGCCGCGGCCGAAGCCGCCGTGGTGACCTCCGGTACGGCGACGCTCGAAACGGCGCTGCTCGGCATTCCCGAAGTGGTGGTTTACAGAACGTTATGGTTTCAGGTTAAACTACAGCCTTACGTATTGAACGTGCCTTGGGTGTCGCTCGTGAACCTCAACCTCGGCCGCGAGGCGGTTGCGGAGATCATCCAGTCGGGGCTCGACATCACGCGCGCCGAGCGCGAACTGCGGGCCGTCGTCGAAGGCGGCTCCAAGCGCGAAAAGATGCTCTCCGACTTCGACGAATTACGCAAAGTTATCGGAGGACCCGGCGCCAGCGACCGATTCGCCGCCCGGATGGTCGCAGAGCTGCATGCGACCGAAGCACAATAACCTGAAGTTATGGACGAAATTTTCATACACATCCTCACCGGCGTATTCCTGATCGTCGTCGGACTGCTGGTCAAGCGGTTTCCGATGCTGATTGCGGGCTACAACACCATGCCTGCGGAGAAGAAGAAAAACGTCGATATCGCAGGGCTGTCGTCGTTCATGCGGCGGCATCTGGTGATTATCGGGGCGTTATGGGTTTTACTTGCAGTAGTCCTGAACCTGACAGGCCAGCAGGATGCCCTGCCGGTCGTCTATGTAATTTACCTTCCGGTCTACGTCGTCTGGATGCTGGTCCGGGCACAGCGGTACGATCACAACAAACAGTAACGGAAAACCATGAAAATCATCTGCATAGGACGCAATTACGCCGCACACGCCGAGGAGCTGAACCACCAGATAAGGGGCGGGGCGGAAGACCCGGCCGAACGGTCTCGGCAAGCCGGGGGCGGAGCGGATACTCTGCCGGAACGGAACCGGCCGGGCTCCGGGGAGTGTTCCCCGGAGCCGATCTGGTTCCTGAAACCCGACACGGCGCTGCTGCGCAACAACGACCCGTTCTACATTCCCGCCTTTTCGCATGAGGTGCATTACGAGTGCGAGCTGGTGGTGCGCATCGACCGCGTGGGAAAGAGCATCGCCGAGCGTTTCGCACACCGTTATTACAAGGAGGTGGGGCTGGGCATCGACTTCACGGCCCGCGACCTGCAGCGGCAGGCCGCCGCCGAAGGTCTGCCGTGGGAACGCAGCAAGGCGTTCGACCGCTCGGCGGCGATTTCGCCGGAATTCGTATCTTTGCAGGAGCTGGGCGGCGACGTGCAGAAGCTGCGCTTCACGCTGGAGGTGAACGGCCAGACCCGCCAGACGGGCGACACGCGGCAGATGCTCTTTACGGTGGACCGCATCATCGCCGCCGTGTCGCGGTACATGACCTTGCGCATGGGCGATTTGATCTACACCGGAACCCCGGCCGGCGTGGGACCGGTCAGCCCCGGCGACAACCTGCGGGCCGTGCTCGAAGGGCGCGAACTGCTGAGTTTCGACATACGCTGACAGCGCGGAGACAGACTCCGCACCGATAAAAAGACGATTATGCGCCCTTCGTTCCGACGCTCCGCATCGCCGGTTTCGCCGCACGGCGGCAGGAAGCCCTTACGGGGCGGACCGGATTTGCAAACGCCGCCAAAGGCGGCGGCCGGGAGGCGATACGGCAAAAACCGCATATAACATTAAATAATAAGACCCTAAAAACAAGACCATGCTGCTGAAAGATAAACTCGAACCCTACCGCCTGCTGCTGGCGTCGCAGTCGCCGCGGCGGAGGGAGCTGATGACGGGCTGCGGCCTGCCCTACGAACCGGCTCCGAAATACGAGTGCGAGGAGATTTACCCCGACTCCCTGCCCGCCGAAGAGGTGCCGCTGTTCCTCTCGCGGCTCAAAAGCGAGGCCTACCCCGCGCCGCTCGGCCCGAACGACATTCTGCTGACGGCCGACACGGTGGTGATCTCCGACGGCGAGGTGCTGGGCAAGCCCTGCGACCGCGGGCAGGCCGCGCAGATGCTCCGCCGCCTTTCGGGACGCCGACACACGGTCGTTTCGGGCGTGACGCTGCGCACCGCCGGCCGCATGCACACCTTCTCGGCCGAAAGCGGCGTCTGGTTCCGACCCCTCTCGGAGGAGGAGATCGGCTACTACCTCGACACCTTCGCCCCCTACGACAAGGCGGGGTCCTACGGCATCCAGGAGTGGATAGGCTATGCCGCCATCGAGAAGATCAACGGCTCGTTCTACAACGTCATGGGACTGCCGATCCAGAAAGTTTACGTCGAATTGGAAAAATTTCTGCAATAATGAAACGCACACTGCTTACCCTCATCTGTTCGCTTTTCGCACTCGCGGCCTCGGCCGACGAGGGCATGTGGCTCCCAAGCCTGATTTCGCAGCGCATCGACGACATGCGCGCAAAAGGTTTCCGGCTCACGGCCGAAGACATCTATTCGATCAACAAGGCTTCGATGAAAGACGCCGTGGTGCTGTTCGACGGCGGCTGCACGGGCGAGCTGATCTCGGCCGAAGGACTGCTGCTGACCAACCACCACTGCGGTTACGACGCCATACAGTCGCATTCGAGCGTCGAGCACGACTACCTGACCCACGGATTCTGGGCCATGTCGCGCGCCCAAGAGCTGCCCAACGAGAAGCTCAACGTGAAATTCCTCGTCCGCATGGAGGAGGTGACCGACCGGCTGGCCGCAGGCCAGACGCAGGAGGAGATCGTCCGCAGGGCCGAGGCCGAAGGCAAGGGCTACAAGGCCGCCGTGGAGCAGATGTATTACGGCAACCAGCAGTTCCTGTTCGTCTACGAGCAGTTCGACGACGTGCGTCTGGTGGCCGCCCCGCCCTCGTCGATCGGCAAGTTCGGCGGCGACACCGACAACTGGATATGGCCCCGCCACACGGGCGACTTCTCGCTGTTCCGCATCTATGCCGGCAGAGACAACAAACCCGCGGCCTATTCGCCCGACAACGTACCCTACAAACCCAAGCGGCATTTCAAAATCTCGACCGCCGGAGTCGGAGAGGGCGACTTCACGATGATTTACGGCTTCCCCGGCAACACGCAGGAGTACATTCTCTCCGACGCCGTGGCCTACATCGCCGAGCGTTCGGACCCGGCGAAAATCGCCGTCCGCACGGGCCGTCTCGACATCATCTCGGCGGCGCAGCAGAGCGATCCGGCGCTGCGCATCCACTACGCCGCCAAGCACGCCTCGATCGCCAACGCATGGAAGAAATGGCAGGGCGAAGTGCTGGGCATCAACCGGCTGGGCACGGTGGCTTCGAAGCGCGCCTACGAAGAGGACTTCGCGGCGTGGGCGCAGGACAAACCCGAATACCGCAGCGTCGTGGCCGACCTGAAGGCTGAATACGCCCGCATCGCGGACGCCTACTTCGCACGCGAGATCACCCGCGAGACCCTCGACGCCCTGCCCAAACGCTACACCGCCGCGGAGCGGGCCGAAGCGGTCTTCGCACAGCGCGAAGCGACCGAGCGCGCCCTCTACAGATACCTCTTCGGCGAGTACGCGCGCCGCTGTCCGGTCCAGTATCAGGCGCCGGAGTTCCTCGCGGGCACAGCGGCCGCAGGATCGCCCGAAGCCTTCGCCGAACGGATTTTCAGCGACGTATGGGAAGGCTCCGACACCACGGCGGTCAATACGCTGGCCAGAGGCGCCAAGCGGATGCAGGACCATATCGAATGGCTGCTGGGCACCCGCTCGCTGCGCAACCTCAACAGCGCACGGCTCAACGAACTCTACACCGCCTACATCAAGGGACTGCGCGAGTGGGACGCCGGGCGGGCGTTCTTCCCCGACGCCAACCTGACCCTGCGCGTGGCTTACGGACACGTGGCGGGGTACGAATACGCCGACGGCGAGTATCACAAGCCCCGGACCACGATCGACGGCATCATCGCCAAGGACAACCCCGAAATCTACGACTACGACATTCCGCAGGCGCTGCGCGACATCCACGCCTCGAAGGAGTACGGACGCTGGGCCACGCGGATCGACGGCCGCACGACGGTGCCCGTCTGCTTCCTCGCCACGAACCACACCACGGGCGGCAACTCCGGATCGCCGATCCTTAACGCACGGGGCGAGCTGGTCGGCGTGAACTTCGACCGCACATGGCGTTCGACGATGAGCGACGTGGCCTTCGACGAGACGATCTGCCGCAACATAGCCGTGGATATCCGTTACGTGCTGTTCGTGATCGACCGCATCGGCGGGGCGGGCTATTTGTTCGGCGAAATGGACTTCGGCAAGAGGAAATAGAAAAATATCGCTACCTTTAGCGGATAAAAAATTCGACAGATGAGAATAATTCACTGCGCATGGGCCGCCGCGCTCCTTTCGGCGCTGGCGGCGGGTTCCTGCGCCAAAGATACGGCCGGGAACGGCGGCACGGGAACCACGGAGTCGTACAACGACAAGATAGACAGCTATCTGGCTGAACGCTATCTATGGAACGGCGAGTATGGGCAGATGACCCGCGACCTGACGATCGAATACGCCGCCGACAAAGACAACTTCCTGACGAGGACCCTGCTGGAGATGACCTCCAACACCCTCGACAAAAAGAGGTATACGGACGGAGCGGGACAGAATTATTACAACCTCTACTCCTACATCACCCGCAAAGCCCGGAGCCGCGCGGCCACGGAGCTGAAAACGCGCGGCGTCAATCACGGCGTCCGCAAGGAGACGGAATACGGGTTCGGATTCGCCCGGCTGGGGGTGGTCCGGTTCTCCAACACGGGGAAGGCCGGGTTTTACGTGATGGCGGTATATCCCGGCTCCCCGGCAGACAAGGCGGGGTTCAGACGGGGCACGATCTTCTCGGAGATAGACGGCGCCGAGATCGCCGATTCGGAGAGCGAATACACCCCCGTATACAAGCGGCTGACAAGCCCTTCGGGAGCCGCGTCGGTCCTCTTCAAAGTCCGGGAGACGGGTGAAGAGACCACCCTCACGGCGGAACGGCTCTACCCGAACCCGGTGCTCCGCGCGGAGGTCATCGAGGAGGGTGAGCACAAGATCGGCTACATGGTCTACAACGGGTTCGACGCGGCATATGACGACGACCTGCTGGATTCCCTCCGGAAGTTCCGCGACGCGGGAATCACCGATCTGGTGCTCGACCTGCGCTACAACGGCGGCGGGCACGTGATTTCGGCAAAGATGCTGGCGACGTGCATCGCAGGCGAAAAATGCGACGGCAAGGTTTTCCAGTATTACCGCTACAACGACAGCCGCATGGCCGATCCGGCGAAAACCCAGAAACAGACGGGAAATACGTACGATCAGGGAAAAGCGCTCTTTTACGAGAATTTCAGCTACGGCAACTACTACGGGGCGGACCTCACGCAGTACGCCCTCGACCTGCCGAGAATCTATGTGCTGACGACCGGCAGCACGGCGTCGTCGAGCGAGGCGGTCATCAACGGGTTGAGGGGAATTGACGTCGGCGTGACGCTGATCGGCGAGAAGACCAACGGCAAGAACGTGGGCATGGAGATCGACAAGTTCGACGACGGCGACTATTCGTACGAGCTGGCCCCGATCACGTTCGAAGGCTACAACGCCAAAGAGGAGACGGTGAACCCGGCCGGACTCGCGGTCGATTATGCGGTCGCCGACTGGAACAACAGACTGGTGGATTTCGGGCCTGAGGAGCCGATGCTCGCCAAGGCCCTGAGCCTGATTACGGGCCGCACCTACACGCCCGCTCCGGGCCGGAGCGCCGCAGGCATCGCGCCGATAACGGGTGTCTCGCTGCCGGAAGACGCGCGAAGACCCGCAGGCATGCTCGTCCTCTCCCCGCAGCACGGGGAGTAGTTCCGGGGCGCCGCCGGAGGATTCGACGCACGTCGTACCGCAGGTCGGCCGGCCGGCCCGCCTTGCCGCCGCAGGGCGGAGAAACGGCCCCGTTTCCGGATAAGGGAACCGAAGAAGCACAAAAATTGCCATTAACCGTCCTGAAAATTTGGCGGATTAAAATTTATACCCTATATTTGCACACCCGAAATCCGAAATTCGGAGGTAAGGCCCAGGTGGTGAAATTGGTAGACACGCTACTTTGAGGGGGTAGTGAACGTTTAGTTCGTGCAAGTTCGAGTCTTGTCCTGGGCACAAAAAGGCACTGAAAATCAGTGCCTTTTCTTATTTGCAGGATAGAATTTAGGATAAATTTCCGGCATCCTCTTCGAAATCCTTAAAAAGGAGCGGCCGGCAAATGTAGCAGCATTTTCATCCGTCTCTAATCGAAGATGACGCATTGTATCGTGCTGATCTTCTTAGGCCCCAGAGCCTTGGAAATCGAAGAACGCGGAACTGCTAAATTCCTCTCTCGGTTTGCTTTCAGACCGGGAGAGAGCTATTCGCTCAGGCGGGCGACCGTCTCCTTGGCCCTGCGGAGCAGGTCGGGCCACGGCCGTGCGGGGTCGTGCGCTTCGAAGGGACGCACCGCGGCTTCGAGTTCGGCGCGTTTTGCGGCGCCTTCGGGAGTGTTGTCCGAGGCCAGTTCGCCGCGCAGGATGCGGATCTTCTCGTAATCCTGAATCCCCTCCCGCAGCCGCTCGAAGCGGATCGACGAGCGGGCGTCGGGATAGACGAGGTAGGTGTCGCCCGCAGGCCATGCCGTGAAACGCGAGTCGCGCACGGGGTCGGCGGGCCACGAGTTATACGACCAGCGCAGCATGCCGTCGTAGCCGCACGCCGCGGCGAACCATGCCATATAGACCGCTTCCCACGGCTCGGAGAAGGTGAACGTATTGGGGAATGCCGACGAACAGCAGACGTAATAGGTCGTCAGCAGTCCGTCGCGGCGGCGCCGGGCGAGGTCCTCGTCGGCCACACGGCAGTCGATCTGCACGCAGACGTCGTCCAGATCGGCATAGCGCTTATAGCTGGCGTGGTTGTCGGCCATGGCGATTCCCAGTCCGGGAGCTGCGCTGCGCAGCAGGCCGATCGCCGCATCCATGGTTTCGGGCGAGCGCTCATCCATGGCGACACAGCACTTGCCGAGCCATCCTTTCGCGTCGAGGTGCGCTTCGAAATCCCGGAGGAAGGGTCGCCACATCGCTTCGAATTCGGGCGTTCCGGGGTTGGCCCGGACCTCGACGATGCGGTCCGCCGCCGCATCGTAATAGTGCAGTTCGTTGTTCCACGGCAGCATCGAATAGCAGTTTATCTGCCGGTCGATCCCCTCCCCGGCGCAAAGTCCGACCCAACGGTCGAAGAGCGAATAGTCGTACTCCCACGTGCCGTCGGCGCGCTTGGTCCAGCGGATCATGTCTTCATAGGCGTCGAAACACTGGTGGTTCCACGGGTCCTTGTTGAGCGTCGCCGTGACGACCTTCTGTCCGGCGTCGGCAAGCATCCGCACCAGCGGACGCAGGGCGTCGAAGTGCGCGTCGCTCCACAGGGCGAGACCCATTGTTGATTTTAACAAAGAACACAATATTACCAATAAATGAAGACTTACATGGATAAAAAAGTTTACTACGGAGAATACTCTCTAAAGCATTGGATTGAATTACTGTTAAAAAAAGATTTGGAGCTACCTCCTTATCAACGAAACTTTGTTTGGTTAGAAGAGCAAGTAAAAGAATTTGTGAATGGTTTGAAAGGGGAAATCTTTGTACCTCCTGTAACAATTGGAGTATGTAATAAGGATGGGGTAAATCATAATTTAATACTTGATGGGCAACAACGCTTATCTAGTATTCTGTTAGCATTTTTCGGAGTTTATCCTAAAAAAGATGCTTTTCCTCGTGATGAAGACGAGCGGGTCATGGCAGATGGTGTTGCGGAAGAAGATAATGAACCAGATGTAGAATACATAAATTGGTCACTGCGAATATTTGCTGACAAAGGACCGACAGTACAAGGTGTACAAAGCGCAATAACTCATCAACAATATAGCTTTGTAAACTATGGAATAACTGAAGACTTTTTTGAGAACAAATATCTTCCATTTTCCTTCATTATCCCTAATGCAGATAATGAAGCGGAACAACATGAATTTTATTCTTCCGTATTCCGTAACATAAATATTTTAGGAACTCCTTTAAATCCGATTGAAAGTCGTCAATCACTTTATTTCCTTAAATCAGAACTACAAAGTTTCTTTGATCCAGAATGTTGTAGAAATCTAAAAATTGAATTAGTCGGGAAAAATCAAGCATACGATTTTGTCAGGACAATGGCAATTTTATCGCAATATAAAATAGATGGAAGATTCAACCGACTTGCGCAAGGATATAAGCCAAAAATGGAGAAATACTATGAGGAATATATATATGCTGTTGTCAATGATAAAAATAATGGTGTATTTGTTCAATTCTCAACAATATTTCCTGACAAAGATTTCGCTCCAAGAATTACTCTATTAAATGATACTTTAAACGAACTTGGATATAATCAATTACATTTCAAGTCAATCATTGATTCTGATGTTTATATGTTTGGTCTTGTGTACAATACCGTAATAGAAGGAAACAATATAGATTTTACTCGTAAAGATGCTCTAATGAGGGAACTTCAAAATAAAATATCCTCTTTCAAACGGAATGATGGTCACAGAGCCTCTCCTTCATTATTGAAATATATGCGTACTCGTGTCGAACAATCTATAACTATATTCAATCGTTATGTCATACATCCAGCCCACTAACCATATACAGTTTATTCTGCGACCTGAAACGGCAATAATAAAAGAAGCGTTTAGATCTCTTGATGCTACTAATGGTGGCATTGAGACGTACCCAATTAGTGACTATTTACTCCATTCTCTCTTTTTGCGATTAACCGGAGCCCAAGAACAAAAGTTGAAATGTATATGTTGGGAAATGGCATGCAGGGACTATGAGTACCGCTATGAACGGTATGAACGCAAGCCATATGGCGAGTGTTCTAGTTACGATGATAAATGTATGGTGTATAATGATCTTTTGAATGAGATTAAAAAGCTTGATGAAACATTTGATATTACTGATGCTATTAGAGATGAAATACTTGATGACTGGAAAACTTCTATCCAATGTGTACTTGAAAATAGTTTGTTGGTGCGAAATTTCAAAAGGAGCTATGATGAATATAAATTGCTTATAATTACGATAGATAAAAGTTGGATAATGCAAGGCACACAATTGTTCCTAAATAAGAATAATATTAAAGCTGAAAAGAGAACTGCAACTTGCGGACTTAGTTTGCTGGAGATATTCAAGGAGTATGTCTATAAAGAACGTAATCGTTGTGCTCATAATACACGTTCTTATCAACACAATTTACCTTCTATAAGGGAAATGATGTCTCAAGGATACAAACTGCAAAATTATTTTTTATATATGTCAATCATCATCTTGTTAGATAAAATTTACATCAAACTATTTGAGGTTTATTTATCCAAACTGAAGTAATTTGTTTGCTGCTAATAGTTGCTTATATAGCCATCTGCGAAGATTCTGCGTGGGTGGCTCTTTTTTTATTTACGGTCATTTCTTATGTCTGCTTTATGAATCCCTTATGACAGGGTACACTACAATAAAAATCCACTACTGACATTCTCATTTACTTGTACTGATAATCAACACATAACCCTTATGAAGATTATGTTTCGTTACTGCTTTTCTATGTGATATTTTTCATCATAAAATCAGTATTTGAAATCACTGTTACTTTGCCGAAAAATCGAACAAATAATAAGCAATAATATGAGCGAAAAGAGCATTACTTTTGAAGATTTGCCCAAGGCAATGTCGTGGATGATGGATAAACTGAATGAATTGGATTCCAAGATTGACGGTCTGAACAATCAAAACTCAAATGTTCCAACCGAGCAATGGATGAACCTTAAAGAACTGTGTGAGTATATCCCCAGTCATCCGGCAGAACAAACTGTATATGGTTGGACGAGTTGCCATCTAATCCCATTCCACAAAAGAGGGAAACGTATCATGTTCCTAAAATCAGAAATAGACGAGTGGCTCCATGCCGGCAAAATAAAATCTGATAAAAATTTGGAAGGTGAAGCCGCCCAATTCATAAAATCAAAAAGAAATACCAAATTCTAATGGATTCAACCAATTTATGCAATGCACTCAGAATGGAATTTGAAGGGGTCTTTGAAAACAAGATTCCCTTGAATGCTTTTCCTTCCAAAATTCAGGATATGATATTGGTTTTATCTCGACAGGAGAATTATTCCATTGAATACACGATGGCTTCTCTTTTGGTGGCAGTGTCAACCGCTATCGGCAACGCTGTCAATATCCGTATTCGTGGTGGTTGGATTAGTAATCCTGCCCTTTATATGATATTGGTAGGTCGTCCCGGAATGGGTAAAACTCCACCATTGGATTTTGCTTTCCGCCCTATCCGCAAGCATGATGCACAAGCTGTCAAACAATTCAAGTTGGAGATGGAGCAATATAACAATCTGATAGAAAGTTATAAAGGCAAGAAAGAAAACACTACTCCTTTGCCTGATAAACCTATTTTGCGGAGAACTATTATATCAGACTTTACTCCAGAAGCGTTAATGCGTGCGCTTGATGATAACCAGAGAGGTATTGTGGTATATGTGGATGAGATTATGGGGATGTTTAATGCTGTGAACCAATATAGCAGAGGACAACTTATTGAACAGCTATTGACAGCGTTCAGTGGTAAGCCTTTAGATATTTCAAGATGTAGTATGCCTATACCGATTCATATAGAACATCCCTTTATAAATATTGTCGGTACGATGCAAACAACTCGTATGCACGAACTGATAGGGAAAGGTTATAAAGAAAATGGATTGATTGACCGAATTATTTTTGTTTATCCATCGTCCCAAGAAATTTCTGATTGGCAATTAGATGAAGACTCTTCCTTTGCAACTTTTGAGAAATACTCGGCTATGTGGAAATCAATAATTGACAAGGTGGTTAGCTTGCCTTTTGTAGAGAATGAGAATGGTGGAAATATACAAAATATTCTGGATTTTTCTTCGGAAGCCAAAGCCTATTTTACAAATTGGCGTAATAATGCAATTCGAACTATCAATCAAATTCAAGATGACGGACTGGTGGATAGCAGAGTAATTAAGACTCCCATGATAACGGCTCGTTTAGCATTGATCCTGCAAATCCTTCGTTGGGCTTGTGGAGAGGTTCATAAGGATTTTGTGGATATAGATTCAACAAAATCGGCTATTGCTTTAAGTGAATATTTTGAGTGTTGTTATTCTGACATTCAGAAATATATGTTGAAAGAGAGCGTCGAACCTCAGAAAAAAGAATTACTTGATTGCCTTTCCGAAAGTTTCACTACTGCTGATGCCATTCAAGCCGGAAAAGAAGTAGGGTTGTCGGGAAGGTCGGTAATGTATTCTTTGGTTAGCCTTGCTACAAATAAGATTATCAAGAAGGTAAAGCGAGGTGAATATGAGAAGCTGCAATAAACGACACCTTTTGCAGTTTGCAGTTGTTGCAGTTTGCACTTTGCCCTTATATAGGATTTCTGCAAAACTGCAATAAGTGCAAACTGCACGAGTTGCAATAATAAAACGATAAATATGGTCGAATACAGATTTTCCCTTCAAAAATATAAGCGAGGTTCAAAACTTTCATGCCCGAACTGTGGAAAGAAGCAATGTTTTGTCAAGTACATAGATAGCCAAGGGAAAATAACCTTTCCAGATTATGTGGGCAGATGTGACCATGAGCAATCTTGCCAATACCATTACACTCCATCGGATTATTTTCATGATAATCCAATGGTGATGGATTACGACAAGAATAATTTCATTGAAGCTGATAAGTCTAAGCCTCAATTGCCATCTCCTACCTCTTTTGTTGATAAAGATCTAATGGAACGTACTCTTACCAACTATGGTATGAATCCATTGTACATTTACCTTTCCGGAGCATTGGGCAAAGACGAGACTTCCCGAATATTCCAACTGTATCGTGTTGGTACATCAAAGAAGTGGGGTGGTTCTACTGTCTATTGGCAAATTGATTGGCAGGGTAATGTACGAACAGGTAAGATAATGTTGTACGATGTAAAAACAGGACATCGGACAAAAGAGCCAAGAAGTTATGTAAGTTGGGTACATACGGAACTGAATTTCCAGAACTACCATTTGAAGCAATGTTTGTTTGGCGAACATCTGTTGTCTGATAATTCGACCAAACCTATAGCTATTGTGGAAAGCGAAAAATCCGCTTTGGTAGCTACCCATTATATGCCGGAGTTTATATGGCTGGCTACCGGTGGAATGCACGGATGTTTCAAGCCTGATGTGATAAGTGTTTTGAAAGGAAGGTCAGTTATGCTATGTCCGGACTTGGGAGCAAAAGAAGTTTGGCAAACCAAAATGCCTTTGCTCACTTCCGTATGTTCCAAAGTTGTATTGAGTGATAGTCTGGAACAATGCGCTACAGACGAACAGCGCAAGAACGGACTGGATATTGCGGATTTCTTATTGATGACCGACACTCCACAAATGATTCTTGATAAAATGATACAGCGTAATCCTGCTTTGCAGACACTCATTGATGAATTGGGGCTGAAGTTGGTAGAAACAGAATAAATACAATAGAAAAAAACATCGGACAGCTCGCTGTCTTTGGAAAAGGGTTTGTAAAATCCCGTAGTTTATTAGGGCATTTTCACCGCTTTCACTCTCCGAGTGGCAGTAAAAAAGCCCATAAGCGGAGGGATGCCCTCTCGATGCCCGGCTGCCTGTGGCACATAAGGCGGGATTTTACAACCAAAGAATCAGTGTATAACAATAAAAGGAAGTGAGATATGAGTAATACGCAATACGCAGTCTGTCACCTGCAACGTGGCAGTGGTAATGATTCTGGTATGTCATGCCATATAGAAAGGAAAGATGCCAAGAGGGAAAAATATGTACCCGTTAATGCCGATGCAAACAGAACACACCTCAATCGGGAACTGGTTGCATTTCCTGCAGGAGTGAAGAACAGGACGGATGCCATACAATATCGGATAGACCATGCCGGACTGCATCGCAAGGTCGGCAAGAATCAGACAAAAGCCATTCGCATCATCCTAACCGGGACACATAAACAGATGATGAAGATTGCCAAAGAAGACAAGTTGGATAATTGGATAGATGCCAATCTGAAATGGCTGAAAAATACTTTTGGAAGCGAGAATCTTGTTTCTTGCGTATTGCACATGGACGAGAAAACTCCGCACTTGCATGCCACTATCGTCCCCATTATAACAACAGAACGGCTTCGTAAGAAGCGTGAGGGTGAGAAGAAGTATGCAACGAAGTCCGGGGCACGTCTATCGGCAGATGATGTGATGAGACGTAGTAAGCTGCACGAATACCAGAACAGTTATGCAGCAGCCATGAAACCATTCGGATTGCAACGTGGCATTGTCGGTTCTACAGCAAAACATCTGGCAAACTTAGAATACTATAAGCAGCAGATAAATCGGTATGAGGAAGACATCGCCAAATTGCAGGCAGACATTGAAAAAGCACATGAGGGGAAAAACACAATTCTTTCGTGGTTTGGCAAGGGGGATTTGGCTAAAGCGAAAAAAGAGCTTGCGAGTAGGGATGAGCAGATTGCCAAACTCAAAAATCAGATTAAAACCCTCATGGCTGAAAAGTCTCAACTGAAAGAAAAACATAGGGGAGAGATAGAACAATTAAGGAACGGCTATCAAAAAGAGATAGACAAGGCTATACGTATGGCAGAAAAAGCTGACCGACAATCCAAAGAAAAGGATTCTGTTATAGATAAGTTGAACGTACGCATTGAGCAGCTCGACCGTAAGGCAAATCCTCAGCGTTACAGTCTGTCATCCGGAGCGGAACTTGTTCACCATTTCATCCCTAATTATAATAATCCCAGTCTGCATATTTGGACACAGGTAGGTAATGAGAAATACGACTCTATAAAATATGTTGATTGGCTCAATCCGATATGGGAAAGTTTTACCAAAGATGAAGCTACCATTTATGAATTGATAAATGATGTATTTGAGCCTCATGAACAGGTCAATAAAGCACAAGCCAACTTACTTGGAGTGGCTTTTGAACTTGCTACAGGTGGGCAGGCACAAGTCCATATCGGAACAGGTAGCGGAGGTTCATCTTCTGAACTCCCTTGGGGAGAACAGAAGACGAAAAACTCACAGCGACGCAGATAAATTGTTTTTACCAAGTTATAATCTTATCCACAATTTCCTGCTGTTCGGCACTGCTACGCCTCAAATAAATACGAGTGGTTTCAATGCTTTCATGCCCCATCAGGTCTGCAAGTAAAGAAATATCGTTGAACTTCTCCAAGAAATTCTTGGCAAAGCGATGGCGAAACGAATGAGGATAAACCACTTTCTCGTTCAAACCATATTTTGTGGCATAGTTTTTTAACTGCTGCGCAATACCTCTGGTGGTGATACGCTCGCCAAAGCGATTGAGGAATAGATAACCGCTTGTACGATTGGTACTATTGAGCCACTCCGTAGCTTCCTTGCGGAGTGATTTAGGAATATAGATACGGCGTATCTTGCCACCTTTGGTATAGATGTCAAAATAACCTATCTGCACGTGTTCCACCTTCATTTGTATAAGTTCACTGACTCTTGCACCTGTGGCTGCGAGAAAACGAACAACGAAATACCATTCTTGGTTTTCTTCCTTTTTTAGTTTGTTTTTCAGAAAAGCGTAGTCGGCATTACTGATTACATTTTCCAGATAACTACGCTGTTGTACCTTGACGGATTTTAATCTCAAACGAGATTTATTCATATAGTCAAGATACTTGTTCATTGCCTGAATACGTAGATTTACGGTTTTAGGCTTGAATTTCTCAATGAGATAAGTCTTATAAACAAGCAGATTTCGCTTGTTCAGTTCCTTGTGCCGGGAATAATACTCTTTTACGGCATAGCGGTAAGCTGCAATCGTGTTCTCTGCCATATTCCCTTGACGAAGATACGTTTCAAAATTTTCAATGTTCATGTTTGATACATTATTAGTTAAACAATTCATTATCATTAATAATGTATAGCATTCACAAATTCATTGAGTTCCTATTATGAGAAGTTTCTCGCTACGGGCGAGGTGAAGTGTATTGATGAGGAGATTCCGTTTGAGATTCCACAGGGATGGGAATGGAGCAGAATGGGAAGTATTGGGGATTGGGGCGCAGGAGCAACCCCAGCAAAGGGAAATACAAGTTATTATGGTGGTAATATTTTATGGCTTAGAACTGGTGAACTCAATAATAGCATTGTGAATGATACCGAGATAAAAATCACAGATAAAGCATTAAAAGAATGTTCTTTAAGATTGAATAAAGCCGGAGATGTATTGATAGCAATGTATGGTGCTACGATTGGTAAGGTTGCTATAGCAGGGTGTGAGTTAACAACGAATCAAGCTTGTTGCGCATGTACCCCTATAGGAATCTTTAATTACTACCTCTTTTATTTTCTTATGGGAAATCAAGTGGACTTCATCAAGAAAGGAGAAGGGGGAGCTCAACCAAATATTTCAAGAGAAAAATTAGTAGCTCACTTAATGCCTATTCCACCTATACAAGAACAACATCGAATAGTTGAGCGTATAAAGGATGTTTTGCCTCTGACTGACAAATATGCACATTCCCAAATAGCTTTGGATGAACTAAACAGAAGTATTAATGGCAAACTTAAAAAATCAATTCTTCAAGAAGCCATTCAAGGGCGACTTGTTCCACAAGTTGCAGAAGAAGGAACAGCACAAGAGTTACTTGAGCAAATAAAGTTAGAGAAACAGAAACTTGTAAAAGAGGGAAATTTGAAGAAATCCGCTTTGTCGGATTCTGTTATCTACAAAGGTGACGATAACAAGTACTTCGAGAAGATTGGTACAATTGAAAAAGATATAACTGACGAAATACCATTTGAGATACCAAATTCTTGGTGTTGGATAAGGCTGAATAATCTCTGTAATATTACAAATGGCTTTACACCGTTAAGAACAGAACCTAAATTTTGGGAAAATGGTAACATTAATTGGTTTACAGTTGAAGATATTCGTAAACAAGGGGAATATATATATCAAACAACTCAAAAAATTACGGAATTAGCAGTTAGTAAGGATAGAATTGTAAGAGCTGGCAGTGTGTTGTTGTGTTGCACTGCCTCTGTTGGCCAATGCGCCATGACCATGATTCCTACTACTACAAATCAGCAATTTAATGCTTTAACTATCAAAGAAGAGTATCGTTGTCTTGTCAATGATGAATTCTTGTATTTATTTGTAAAAACATTGGCACCAATATTACATGATTTAGCAGGTAAAACGACTTTTGAATTCATTTCGGTAAAGAAAGTTGGAAACATCCTAGTTCCTATCCCACCAGTTTTAGAACAGTGTAGGATATGCAAAGTAACCAATAAGGCAATAGCAAGTATTATGAGCAGGTAGGTAAAAAGTGCTTAGATATAACAGAACAGATACCTTTTGAAACTCCCAAGAATTGGGTATGGACAAGACTTTCTCATATTGCAAACATTTACACTGGCAACAGTATTAGTGAAACTGAAAAGAAATCAAAATTTACAGATGTTATAGGACGTTATTATATTGGAACTAAGGATGTTGATTTTAATAATCGGATTATTTACGATAATGGCATTGCGATTCCAAAACAATATGAACCTGATTTTAAACTTGCTCCCAATAACTCAATATTGATGTGTATTGAAGGTGGAAGTGCCGGAAGAAAAATTGCAATACTGAATCAAGATGTATGTTTTGGGAATAAGTTATGTTGTTTCTCACCATTTGTTGGAATCGGGAAATACATGTACTATTATCTACAGTCACCATCGTTCTTTGAACTATTTAACCTAAATAAAACGGGCATTATAGGTGGTGTAAGTATAGCAAAAGTAAAAGAAATATTAATACCATTACCTCCGATTAAAGAACAACAACGCATTGTTGCTCAAATAGAAAAACTATTTGAGCAACTGCGATAGTTTATTTATCCGTTTTGCAATACGCTGCTGTTCTTGATAAGGTGGAATACCAATAGGCAGATTGTAGAATAACTCTTTATTGAGGTGCGGAATAGCCGCACCTCTTTTTGAATTTCTCAAATCCTCTTTATAGAACAGAATGAAAGCCAAAATATATGGTTTCCACATAGCCGAAGAGAGCCATAACTGTTTGAATGTACTCCCCATATACCCATCTTGCGGAACAGTGAAAACTTCACCTGAATTTTCACCATCTACAAGAATGATGTTATCTCCGGTATAGACAAATTTTCCTTTCTCTACAATGATAGCAGATGATTTTCCACGTAGGTATTTTGCATCCAGACAAATACCCTTTTCGTTTTTCTTTTCACCGTCTATTAGTTGGCATATATCTTTCAAACGTAATACAGCCCAGCTATTGGGATATTCAAAAGAAAGCTCAATTTCAATGATTTGCCCGTTTATCCTCTC
>NZ_AENZ01000047.1:0-1036 GCF_000183485.2 Alistipes sp. HGB5
GATGCCGTACCGGCGTATTTCAGCGTACGCCTGTCCTTCCCGGAGCAGGGGCTGCCGGGAGACGAACGTTCCGGTGAAGTTTGCCAAAGCCAGCGGAACGAGCCACTGGAAATCGCTGCCCCTACCGCCCATGACCTCGCACGAGTGAAAATCTGCGGGAAGGGTTTCGGAATCGAGACGAGACATGGTGAAAAGGGCCGGAATACCATTGATCTCGGCCTCGCGGAAATCCCGGATATCCGCGAAAGGGATGGATGATTCGTATGCCATGATATTGAAATAATGCCGCCCGCTCGTTTCGGAACAGGCGGCAGGTGATTAAAGAAAGATTCGGTGCCACGCTCCGCGCAGATAGACGTTACCTTCCACATAGAGCGTATATAAGTCCGCAGAGACAATCCGCAGGAACAGCGTTCCATCGTTGTGCAATTTCCCGATCTGACGCCGGAACGCCTCGGCGGGAAAAGGTTTGCACGAGATGAACCGTCCGCGAACCTCTGCGTCAGAGGGGAGGTATTCGTACAAGCGGTAATTGAGAGCCAGCCAGCGAAGGATTTTGCGGCGGGTTTTCGCATCGTCCGTCCGCAGTGTGAAACGGTTGAAACAAAGATTGTTCATCGTAAATCGGAGTTAGTTCAGTGACAAGGTCCGACAGAAATAGTCCGTATAATCGAAGTCCAGTCCCAGTCCAGAGCAGGCCGTTTCAAGATCGCCGTAGCACAGAGCCCCGGCATCCCGCAGTTCCCGCAGGTTGCGAAGTTCCACGGCCAGATATTCCTCGGCGCGACGTTCGCCGCAGTGGCATGCGGTGCAGATATTTTCAATAATAATGTTTCGTTCCATGGATCGTCTTCATTTCAGGTTATACAATCGAAAAAGTTTGCGCCAGCCTCTTCCGGCCATAATCCGTTCGACCTCCGGGGACAGAGAGTCGATGAAATCCTCCACCCTCCAGCCTTCCCGGATATGTTTTTGCAAGTCGATCGCTTTCGTCGTACTCATAGCTGTAGTCGATCAGGGTTTAAGTATGAGTTTG
>NZ_AENZ01000046.1:0-1245 GCF_000183485.2 Alistipes sp. HGB5
AATTACGAACTATATTAAAAAATGCGGAAAAAGAGTAATAATATCGGAGAATGGTTCCTGCTAAGGTCTGTTGGAGACGAATCCGTCGACATATTCTTTATCGTGCGCAACAACAGCAAAAGCCTGCCTGACGAGTTTATTTGCGACAGCGATCATAGCGAGTTTTCCCGACTTTCCGTTTTGCCTGAGCCTCGTATAAGTCTCTTTGCATTGGGCATTGAACCTACTGGCAGGCCAAGCGGCGATATAGAGAAGTCCTCTGGTGTATGCGTCTCCGTTTCGGTTGATATGCCCTTTGATGTTTACCGAAGTTCCGGATTGTTCGTAAGTGGGACAGATACCGAGATAGCGGGACACCTGCTTGGCATTCTGGAAGTAAGTGAATCCTCCGGTAGTGATGATGAGCGCCGTGGCGAGCGTTATGCCTATACCTTTGATGGTTGTCAGGAGTGCGAGTTGCCGGCTGAACTCGACTTCGACAAGATCCGTGAGTTCCGACTGAAGCCTGTCACGCTTCTTTTCAAGGAACTTGATCGTTTCGTCTACGGTATGAGTTGCACCTTTGTCCGGGACAGGCAGACATGCGAGAGAGCCACGAAGGTTCGACATGGCGGTAATCTGCTTAGTAAGTTGGCGAATGACGGTTCTTTTCTGTCGGAGCCGCAGGATGGCCTCTCCCTGGACCTTGAAAGGACGCGGGTTCATCTTCTCTCCGTACAAGGTAATGAGTCGTGCATCGCTCTTATCGGTCTTGATCGTAGAGAGCATGGCTTTGGCGAAGTTCTTTACCTTCAGCGGATTCTCCATGCTGACAGTAATTCCGGCGACATTGAGCATATACAGCAGCAAGGCACTGTAGTTCCCTGTCGCCTCCATAACACAGTGGATACTGCCATCTTTGGGGAGAGTCCCGATAAACTGTCTGATACCAGCGGTCGTGTTGTTAAAAGTACGGATCTCCCCGCCTTTGTCGGAGGAGTAAGCTACCACGAATGTAGCCTTGCTCACGTCGATTCCAATGTACCTCATGGCCGTTCGTTTTTTGGTTCTAACGACATCGCTTACATCTTGGTCCTTCATTGCGAATGCGGGCTCAAACACCTTACGAACTATCCGGATTCTGATGTAAAGAGTATGGGGTCAGAACATAATTCCCGGTTTAGAAGACCAATGAGAGATCGGACTTATTCCATACTCTGATGTCTTTACTATTCAAATTTAATTAACTAAGTACAAATATACAAT